>CAZJDB010000214.1:0-26949 GCA_964544695.1 uncultured Chitinophagaceae bacterium | reverse complement strand
ACAAATCGTCCTTCCTATCGACCAATGGAAGTTCTGGGCGGTGTTCATCGGCCTGACGTTGGTGACGGGGATCTTGTCGGGCAGTTATCCTTCCCTTTTCCTGTCCTCGCTCAACCCCATCCGCGTGCTCAAAGGCAGCGGCCTGAGAATGGTGAACGGCGCCGTTTGGTTTCGGAAGGGCCTCGTGGTCTTCCAGTTCGTGCTGTCCATCGTCCTGGTCATCGCCACGATCATGATCGCACGTCAAATCCGCTATGTACAGGATGCCAACCTGGGCTATAACAACGAAAACCTGGTGGCCGTTCCCATGGACGGAGACCTGAACAATAATAAAGGTGAATTGTTCTCAAAAGAAGCCCTCGCCCTGCCCGGTGTGGAAGCAGTCTCCCTGATGAGCCAGGGTCCCGCCAATGTGGGAAACGGAACCATCGGCGTGCAGTGGCCCGGTAAAGATCCGAATGCCAAGCCCATGTTCACACAACTGTCGGTGGGGTATGACTTCACGAAAACAATGGGCATCCGCCTCTTGCAGGGAAGGGATTTTTCCAGGGACTTCCCAACGGATACCGCCGCTTACATACTCAACGAGGAAGCTGTTCGGAAAATAGGCTACAAGGATCCCATAGGCCAGCCTCTTACCTTTTGGGGCACACCCGGCAAGATCGTGGGGGTCGTCCAGGATTTCCATTTCCAATCCCTGCAGGAGCCCATCAAGGCCCTCATCATCCGCCTTCAGGACGTGACCCATCCTTATGGTTCCCTGCTCGTCAAAACCAGGGGCGCCCAGACCCAGGCCGCTGTGGACGGGCTGCAGCGCCTGTACCGGGAGCTGAACCCCAAGTTCCTCTTCACCTACCAGTTCGCACGCGAAGAATACATCAAGCTCTATAAAAGCGAAAAGATCGTCGGCCGGCTTTCCATGATCTTCGCCCTGTTGGCCATCTTCATTTCCTGCCTGGGGCTCCTGGGGTTATCCATGTTCACCGCGGAGCAAAGGACCAAGGAGATCGGCATCAGGAAGGTGCTTGGCGCGGGCATGCCTGCCCTGTTCAACCTGCTTTCCAGGGAATTCCTGGTCCTGGTGGGCGTAGCCTTTGCCATCGCCACACCGCTCGCCTGGTGGGGAATGAACCAGTGGCTTAGCGGCTTCGCCTATCATACCGAGATCAGTTGGTGGATATTCGCGCTGTCCGGGATCATGGCCATCGTCATCGCCCTGGCAACGGTCGCCTTCCAGGCCCTGCGGGTGGCTTCCGCCAATCCCATTAAATCGCTTAGAACCGAATAATATGAACCTGCTCCACATAAAGACCGCGCTGAGAAGTCTTGCCAAGCAACGCATGGTGACCTCCATCAACCTGTTTGGCCTGACCGTGGGCATGACCGCTTCCGTCCTGATATTTCTATGGGTTCGTAACGAGTTAAGCTATGACCGCTTCCACAAGGACGCCGATCGGATATACCGTGTGACCACCCATTACAGCGTCAACAAGGGAGAATGGTGGGTTTGGGAAACGAGTTCCGCCCCCGTGGACGACGTGGCGCAAAATGAAATGACCGGCGTTGTAGGGTTTGGTCGCGTCACGGGAAACAAATGGTTCTCCCCCGTCGTCCATCTGAAAGGAAGGGATGTCTTCCAGGAGCCCTCCTGCGCTTTTGTGGATAAAGGATGGTTCGACCTCTTTCATTATGATCTGATACAAGGCTCGTTGCCTACCTTTCTGAACGATCCCGGCGGCCTTATCCTCACCGAGTCCGCCGCACATAAATATTTCGGAGCAGGAGAACCGATCGGGCAGGTGATCCAATTGGATAGCGTGCTTTGCACGGTCCGGGCGGTGGTCCGGGATAACCCGACCAACTCCAGCTTTCAATATCCCATCCTTCGGAACCGCCTTTTACGTCTCCGGGATTCGACGATCCGCGCGGATGAAGCGGGGTGGGGGGAAGCCAACTATACCGGTTTTGTAAAACTCGCCCCGGGGGTGGACCCTCAAAGTTTCGGAAACCGCCTGACGGAGATCGTGCACAAGGCCACCAAGGAGACCAGGGACAGAAGCTACTATACCCTGGAGCCCCTGACTCAAATGCATTTTGAATCGGACCTGACTGTGGATTCCGATTTCAAACAAGAGGACCGGACAACCGTTTATATTTTCAGCCTTCTGGGGATCGTCCTGCTGGGGATCGCCTGTATCAATTATGTCAACCTGACTACGGCAAGGGCTACTACCCGGGCAAAGGAAGTGGGTGTACGGAAGGTCCTGGGTGCCCGGAGGGGTAACCTTCTGGGACAATTCATCACCGAATCCGCCCTGGTCAGCATTGCAGCCCTGCTCCTTTCCCTGGTGCTGGTCCGCCTGCTGATGCCCGCTTTCGACGACCTGACCCAAACTCATTTTCAATATTCATTGGATTCTCTGTGGTTGGTCCTGGGGGGAACCCTATGCGCTACGATCCTCCTCAACAGCTTATATCCCGCCCTGTTATTATCTTCCTTCCAACCCATCAAGGTGATCAAGGGGAATCTGCTGTTGAAGATGAAAGATGGTCTCTTGCGAAAGACCCTCGTGGTTATCCAGTTTTCGGTTACCCTCATCCTGCTGGTGGGCACCTTGGTGATCGGTGGACAAATGCGGTACATACGCGCGCAATCTCCGCACTTCGAGCAATCGCGCTTGTTCCAGCTCGAGTTACCCCCTTCGATATGGGTAGCCAATAACTACGACTGGACCAGGCTCAGCGGCATGAACCTTGCTCTGCGGAACGATCTCCTGGCGCATCCTGAAATAGCCCGGGTCAGTATATCCAACGGGGACATCATCAACCTCGAAAACCAAACTTCCGGGTCCATCGATTTCGACGGCAGGCCCAAGGACTTCAAACCCGTGGTAACCCGGCTGGAAACCGATTCGGACTTCTTCAAAATATTCCATTTGCAAATGGCCGAGGGACGCTGGCTCAACGGATACAAGGCTACCGACGCCCATCACTATATCCTGAATGAAACGGCCGTGAAGGAATGGCACATCCACACCCCTGTGGTCGGGCAGCGCTTTGTCATGCGGCACGACACCGGCACGATCGTGGGCGTTGTCCGGGATTTCCACTACCGGAGCATGCGCGACAAAATCAAGCCCCTTGTGGCCTATGCTACACAAGGTTTCCAAACTTCGATCATCATCGAAGCCTCCGGGGGAAAAACGCAACAGGCCCAGGCCATAGCCCGACGCATATGGGCAGCCGACTTCCCGGGATCGCCCTTTACGTACACCTTCCTCGAAGACACGTACAGAACCGTCTACCGGAAAGACCTGAGCGCGGCAACGTTGTTCCAGGTGTTTTCGTGGATCGCCATCCTGATCTCTGCCCTGGGCCTCTTTGGGCTGGTATCCTTCATGGCAGCCCAGCGGACCCGGGAGATCGGCATAAGAAAAGTCCTCGGCGCCTCCATTACACAACTGGTCACCCTGCTGTCGCGCGAATTCCTGATCCTGGTGGGCCTCGCGACCGCCGTGGGTATCCCCATCGCGTGGTGGGCCGCCCACGCCTGGTTACAAGGCTTCGCCTACCGCATCATCCCGGGCTGGTGGATGTTTGGATTGGGCGCCCTGATCAGCCTGGTCATTGCGCTGGCAACCGTATGCACCCAGGCCTTGAAATCGGCCGGGGCAAACCCGATTAAAAGTTTAAGAACCGAATAAAACAACAGCTATGCTTACAAACTATATCAAGATGGCGTTCAGGAACCTCAGGAGGCATGCCCTGACTTCCTTCATCAACCTCTCGGGACTTACCATAGGCCTGACGTGTTGCCTCCTCATCCTGGTCTATGTACTGCATGAGCTGAGCTATGACAGGTACAACCGCAATGCCGACCGTATCTACCGCGTGACGCGCACCTTTTATGGTCCGAACCACAGCGTGTCCCTGACCCTGGGGACCGTGGCGCCACCGTTTGGACCCCTGTTGAAAAACGACTTCCCCGATATCGAGGTGCAAACCCAAGCCCTTCCCACGGGTATCCTTCCCGTGCGTTATGGAGAAAAACGCTTCAATGAAAACAATGCCTTTTTCGCGGACGAGAACCTGGCCAAAGTTTTCGACCTGACCATGGTATACGGGGAAAGGGCGACCACCGCACTGCGTGAGCCCTTCAGCGTTATTTTGGACGAGGCTGAGGCGAAGAAATACTTCGGGGATGTCGATCCCACGGGAAAGGTCCTCCGCATGAGCAACCAATTCGACGTGAAGGTGACCGGGGTTTATAAGGCCTTCCCAGAAAATGCGCACATGCACCCGGAAATGCTCGTGTCCTTCAGCACCCTCAACGATACGGCTGTCTACGGGGCGCAACAACTCCGCACCAACTACGGGAATAATTCCTTCCTGACCTATTTGCTGATGCCCGCCCATTATCCGGTGGACAAGATGATAGCGCAATTCCCTGCCTTTATCGACCGTCACCTGCAGCCTAACCCAAATGGCACCAAGGCGTCCACCCAAACATCCCTGGAACTGCAAAAGCTCACCGATATTCACCTGCGTTCGCACACGGACTATGAAGTCGAGGAAAACGGGAACAGCATGACCGTGGCCATTTTCGGTGCGATCGCCCTTTTCATCCTCCTGATCGCCTGCATCAACTACATGAACCTGGCCACGGCACGGTCTGCCCTGAGAGCCCGCGAGATCGGCATCCGCAAAACGGTAGGCGCCGACCGGACGGAGTTGATCCTCCAATTCCTCAGTGAATCGGTTTTGATATCCTGGATGGCAATGATCCTGGCGTTCTGCCTGACCACCCTGATCCTCCCACTGATGGGAGGGTTGGCCGGGCGCACCCTGTCCATGGGCGTCCTTGCCCCCGTGAGGGTCTGGCTTCCCCTCGTATTGCTGCCCTTCATGGTGGGGATCCTTTCCGGTTTGTATCCCGCCATGGTCCTGTCGGGGTTCAAGCCTGTAAAAGTGCTCAAGGGGATTTTCAAGGCAGGCAATTCGGACCTTTCCCTGAGGAGGGTCCTGGTGGTCTTCCAGTTTTCCATTTCCATCGTCCTGATCATCGCCACCTGGATCGTATTCCGCCAGATCGGATACATGCTCAACAAGCCCCTGGGCTATAATAAGGACTACCTGGTCGTAACGAATTATCAGAACGACCTGGACAAGACTTTCGACGCTTTCCGCAACCAACTCCTCGCTGATCCCCACGTCCAGTCGGTCTCGCGTTCTTCGCGCATCCCCACGGGCCGCCTTCTCGACGAACAGGGCGTGTATATCATGGGCAGCGATTCCCTCGTACCTGTAAACGTCAACCTGAAATATGTGGTGGCGGACGAAAACTTTATTCCCACTTTGGGTATCCATATGGTCACGGGCCGCAATTTCTCCAAGGCCTACGGTACGGATACGGCCTCTTTTATCATCAATGAATCGGCCGTCGTCGCCCTGGGGTACAAAACACCCCGGAATGCTTTGGGCAAAGCCATGAGCTACGGGGGACAGAAGGGAAATGTAATCGGGGTAATGAGTGATATCTACTTCGAGTCCCTCCACCAGCAAATCACGCCATTGTTGCTGACCTATCCCGGTAAGGATAACAGCCAATACGGAAAGATAACCGTCAAGCTCAGCGGGTCCGACGTACCGGTTGCCTTGGAACACCTGCAGCGTACCTGGCGGACTTTTGCCCCTGAAAAGGCCCTGGATTATGTCTTCCTGGACAATCGTTTTGAAAATCTATACAAAGCCGAAACGCGGCAGGGAACCATTTTCACGCTCTTCGCCGGGATCGCTATCTTTATCGCTTGCCTTGGCCTCCTGGGCCTCTCGGCCTTCACCATTTCCCAGCGCGTCAAGGAAATCGGCATCCGGAAGGTCCTGGGTGCGGGCACGGGCAGTATCGTCCGCCTGATTTCGACCGACTTCATGAAACTCGTATTTTTCGCGGCGCTCATCGCCTTCCCCGTTGCCTGGTACGCCACACACCAATGGCTCCAGGGCTATGCTTACCGCATAAATGTGCCCTGGTGGATTTTCGGCGCCGCCGGCCTCATCAGCCTTGGGATCGCCTTTGCCACCATCAGCATACAAACCATCCGTGCCGCCCGAACCAACCCCGTTAAAAATTTACGTTCAGAATAGACGCGCCACAGGCGCGTCGCCCGAAGGGCAATCAAAAAAATCAGTTGGCGCCGGAGCACTAAATTGCACAAAAGAGTGCTTCGGCGCCAACACAAACATGCAAAGAATGAAAAGAAGAAACATCATCCTGGTATTGATCGCCTGCTTTAGCGCCCTTCAGGGCATCGCACAGGACAGTACCACCCGGGTCCCTAATGAAACGTTCACCCTGCAGCAATGCGTGGACATCGCCGTAAAGAACAATAACACTGTAAAGTTGAGCCTGTTCACCATGGAAAACGACAAGGTTGCCGTCCAGGGCGCCCTCGGGAATATTTTGCCCTACGTTTCGGGATCGGTCGCGCATAATGAATACTACGGCCGAAGCATCAACCCGAATACCAACCAGTTCGTCAATACCCAAAACCTGGCCGCCACGTACAGCTTTGGCGCCTCGATAACCCTTTGGAATGCCTCTGCCCTGCGGAAATACCTGGAACAAACGAACGATTATTACAAAGCAGGCACCATGGATGTGCAACAGAACAAGGATTTGATCACCATCACCATCATCCTGGATTACCTCCAGGTGCTCAGTGACCTCGAGCAGCTAAATATCACCTTGTCATCCCTGGCCGCCACGCGCGAACAAGTCCGCGTGAACGATGCGAAAAACGAAAGCGGCGCCATTGCTCCAAGCGATTACTTCCTGCTCAAGGGTCAATTAGGTACCAATGAGGTGGCCGCTTCGAGCGCCAAAGGCGCCCTGGAAGCCGCCAAGGTCCAACTGTGCCAGGATATGAACGTCAATTATTCCAGTACCATGACCCTGGCCCCGATCGGGGACACCAACATCCTGGCGCCGTATGGCTCTAATGTAGACGAGATATACGGCTATTCCCTCCACAACCTGGCCCTCGTCAAGGCCGCCGATTACCGGCTGGAAGGGGCGCGGGCGCAGGTCAAGTCCGCCAGGGGTCAGCTTTTTCCTTCCCTATCCCTGAATGCCGGTGTGGGAACCAACTATTCCAGCTACAACCAAACCAACAATTTTGTCGATAGCGTCTTGACCAACACGGGACAATTCATCAACCCCGGGGCCGCCCAAAATCCCGTGTACTATTATAAGTATAATTATTCCGGTCAGAATATCCAATACTTCAACCAGCTCAAGGGGGACGTCAACTATTACGTCGGCTTGCAATTGAACATTCCCATCCTGGAAAGTTTCCAATACCGGAACCGCCTGAGGCAGGCTAAAATCCAAAGGGACCAATACGACTTCACCCGAACCACGACGCATATCCAATTGCGCCAGGCCATCGAGAAGGATTACGTCAACATGAGCATCGGCTTCGACAATTATAAATCCACGGTAAGGGAAGTGGACGCCTACAATCAGGCCTTCAAAGCCGCCCAGGCCCAGCTCGACGCCGGATCCATCAATACCTACACCTACGTCATCGCCAAGAACAACATAGACGGCGCCAACCTATCCCTGGTCGCCGCGAAGTATAACTACATCCTTCAAACAAAAATATTAGATTATTACCTCGGCCGGTTAACCTACTAAATAACCGCGCCGAAGCCGCCCCGCAGGCCTGCGGAAGCTACAAAGAAAGGTGCTGCGCGATTTTCGCATAAAGCTCGTTGGGATTGAAAGGCTTCGACATATAGTCCGTCATCCCCGCGAGCTTTATCTTTTCCATAACCTCCGGCTCCACCGACGCCGTCAAAGCAATAATCGGAAGGCGTTCGCACCCGGGGAGCGCGCGTATCCGCCTGGTTGCCTCGTATCCGTCCATCCTTGGCATTTGCAGGTCCATCAGGACCAGGTGGTAATGTTCCTCTTCCATCATACCCACCGCCTCGACCCCATTTTGCGCATAAGCGACTTCCAGGGCCCAGCGCGTCATGAATTTCTTGGCCACAATGCGGTTCATTTCGTTGTCCTCTACCAGGAGGACTTTATAACCGGCAAGGTCTTTCTTTTCCCCCGTGGTCTCCCCGAACAATTGATTGGACACGCTAAAGGTTTCTTTTTGACTTTTACCCAACCTGAGCCGAAAATAAAACAGGGATCCCTTACCGATCTCGCTTTCCAGGAAGATGTCGCTCCCCTGCAGTTGCAAAAGGCTCCTGGTGATGGCCAGGCCGAGACCCGTGCCCCCAAAACGTCGGGTCGTATCCGCGCTGGCTTGCGTGAAGCTCTCAAAAATGAATTCCTTTAATGAGGGATCGATCCCGATACCCGTATCCCGGATGGCGAAATCGATGGTGACGTGTTGCGGACCCATTTCACCCAGCGTCAGGTCTACCGTTACGGAACCCGCGTTGGTGAATTTGATGGCATTGCTGATCAGGTTGTTCAACACCTGGGCCAGGCGCATTGGGTCTCCGTTGAGCCGGTCCGGAAGATCGCTATCCAGCTTCATTTTTAGGGTGATGCCCTTCTCGGTCGCCTTGAACAGGTGCGATTGCCGGATGCTTTGAACGAAATCCCGCAGGCTGAAATCGATGGATTCAAAGGAGACTTTGCCCGACAGGATTTTGCTGTAATCGAGGATATCATTGACCAGGACCAGGAGGTTCTCGCCCGAGAACTTCAGGATCTTCAGGTTTTCCTGCATTTCAGGTGGTACCTGTTCCGCCAGCAGGAGATGCGTCATGCCGATGATCGCGTTGAGCGGGGTACGGATCTCGTGACTCATGTTTGACAAGAACTGCTGCTTGGCCACCTCTGCGTTCTTGATCTCGGTAATGTCGAGCGCCACCCCCATGATCCCGCCCCGTCCGTCGGGATCGGGGAAGAATGTATTTTGAAAATAATACCCTCCGCCTCCACGGTCCTCCATCTTTTCCGTGTAGGTCTCCAGTTCCCCGTTCATGGCCCTTCTAAAGGGGTGATTCGGCGATCCCACCGATTCTCCTTCCCTAAGTCCCAAGGCTTTCAGGCCCGCGCCAACGGAAAGAGTACAATAGCCGGCCTGATCGATCTTATAGACAATGATGGGAAGGTGCTCGAGTATGGTGTTCAGGAGACCCGTCTTTTCAGCATTCTCCATTTCCGTCACCTTGATTTGGGTGATATCCAGGGACATCCCGATAATCCCTCCCTCAAGGTCGGACAAGATGCTGTTTTGAAAATGGGCTTCCTCGCCATCGGGGGTATTTTCCGAGCTGAAAAAAGTGACGATACCCTTGGGCGGCTGATCCAGGAATTCGCGGACCCAGGGCGTGATGGAAACCGCCTGATAACCCTCCAACGCATGATCCGAAATGCCCAGGACCCTTAGCCCGTTGCCTGCAGATAGGGTAATGGTTCCTTCCCGGTTCACCCTGAACAACACAATCGGAAAATTTTCGAGCAGCGCATTCAGCAATTGGTTCTTTTCGTCTGCTGCTTTCTTTTCTATCGTGACGTCCTCCAGCGTCCCCAGGCAGCCTCCCTCCATGAAGGGGGTTAGGATGATCTTGATCCAGGAATCGCCTTTACGTATGATTTGGGAAAAGGGCAGCTGCCGGTCATGTAGCTCCGCTGACAAACCGTCCAGCGCTTGTATCCACCCCAAACCCAGGATTTCCCCGCATTTCGGATTAGCATATAAACAATTCCCCTGAATATCCCAGAGGAAAATACCCATAGGAGAGGTCTCCAACATGGCCCTGAGCACGGTTTCCTGCATGATTTCAAAGTACGTAATTCCATACGGCCGTGGATAGGACAAGGGACAATGAACAAAATAATCGGAGCTTTGGAAGTACCTTTGTGTCCATGCGACTCCGAATCCACCTGCTCCTCCTTGGAACCTTCCTGACGGGTTGCCCCGGCGCCCGCCACCAGGACGCGCCCTACGACAGCACCACGGTGACCCCCGCAGGGAAAGATTCCCTCAGCACCAAGGCGCCCGTCGACATAGACTCCCTGGAGGCCCAGATCAACGCCCCCGACTCGGTATTTCCGGATGGGAGCCGCCCCACCACCTGGCGCAGCGCTGGATTTTCGGACCCCGCCCGGTTCAAGCGCTTCCTCATCGTCTTTAAAAGTTGGGTCCGCAAGGACCAGGTAGACAGCATCACCAACCACGTACGCTTCCCCATCCGGGCCGCCGGCACCGCCGCCTGGTTCAAGGAGCAATACCCCCGTTTGTTTACGCCCCGCCTCAAGGCCGTCATCCAAAATCAACGCCTCGATCGAATTTTCCGCAATGGCCAGGGCGCCATGCTCGGCAACGGCGACGTTTGGTTTCAGGAAACCCACGGTCGTTACTGGATCAGCGCCGTCAACTAACGGCCCTACGCCACCGCCTGCCGCGCAAGCCCGAGGGGCGTCGGCGCAGGCCCTTCCCGCAGGGCAGGCCGAAGCCAATGCCCCTCGGGTTTGCGCAGGGAGCTGAGCCCTGAGCTTTTCAACAAACCAAAATTGAGCCTTTCAACAAACCTCCTCCGGGGTTCCCCGCTGTAGCTTTGTCTAAAATTCAGCATTATGAAAGTTTGGTTTATCACCGGTAGCTCCCGGGGCCTGGGCCGCAGCCTGGCCGGAGCCGTATTGGCCAATGGGGATGCCGTCGCCGCCACGGCCCGCAATCCCAAGCAACTCGAAGATTTGATTGCCGCATACCCCGACCAGGTATATCCCATCCGGTTGGACGTGACCGACAAAAAGCAAATCCATGAAGCCGTCTCCGAAGCCATCGGCCGTTTCGGCCGCATCGACGTCCTGGTGAACAACGCAGGCTTCGGTATCACCGGCGCCGCCGAGGGATTTACAGACGAGCAGGTCACCAGCCAATTGCAGGCTAATCTTTACGGCCCCATCGAAGTGACCCGCGCCGTGTTGCCCCATATGCGCCGTCAACGTTCGGGCAGGATCCTTCAAATCAGTTCCGTCGGAGGCAGGGTAGGGGGACCGGGCCTTAGCATTTACCAGGCCGCCAAATTCGGATTGGGTGGTTTTTCCGAAGCCCTTGCCAGGGAAGTCGCGCCCCTGGGGATTTACGTCACTTCCATCGAACCGGGTGGATTCCGTACGGATTGGGCCGAGGCCAGCATGACCTTTGCCCCTGTGGTGCCGGGATATGAAAGCACCGTAGGCTGGGTGACCGATTTCCTGAGAAAAGGTACCTTTGTGCCCATGGGAGACCCGGACAAAGCGGCCAAGGTTATGGTCGAACTGGCGGACCATCCCGAACCCCCGGTACACCTCATCCTGGGCAGCGAAGCCATTGGGATCGTCAAACAGGCCGAGGCAACGAAAATGGCGGAGATGGAAAAGTGGATGCCCGTTAGCCTCAGCACGGACCACGACGACCAAGCCGATGACTTCCTCCAAACCGAGGTAGGCCGCTTTTTCAGTGAAAAACTATGATGCCGTCCATCTTATATTCCTGCTACTACGAAAAGTCCCGGGAAGGGGAGCACTTCGTGCACGATCACGTATTCAGTTACCAGATTTCGGGGACGCTGGACCTAAACGATGGGGATGCGGTGTATAACATCAAGGAGGGCGATTTTGGATTTTGCCGAAGAAACCACCTCGCCAAGTTCGTAAAGTATCCTCCGGAAAAAGGGGTTTTCAAATCCATTTCCGTTTTCATAGGCCAGGACTTCCTCCGCGCCTTTAGCCTGGAATACGGCATGACGGCCGGCAAGCACGTGGAAGGGCCGGCCATCATGCCCCTCCCTCCCGACCCGCGCTACCACAGTTTCATGCAATCCCTGTTGCCTTATGAAAGTGAAGATTGGAAAGGGAAGGAAAAACTCATAGAACTGAAATTAAAGGAAGCCGTGCTCCTCCTCATCCAAACGCGCCCCGAAATGAAAGACATCCTGTTTGACTTCACCGAACCCGGTAAAATCGACCTGGAAGCCTTCATGAACAAGAATTATCACTTCAACGTAGGGCTCAAACGCTTTGCCTACCTGACAGGCAGGAGCCTCGCCACCTTCAAGCGTGACTTCGGCGAGATATTCCACCTTTCCCCCAGCCGCTGGCTTCAGCAGCGCCGCCTAAGGGAGGCGCACTACCTGATCAAGGAGCGGGGCGCCGCGCCTTCAGAGGTATATCTTGACCTCGGGTTCGAGGACTTGTCTCACTTTTCGTTTGCCTTCAAGAAGATGTTCGGCGTGGCGCCTTCGCGCATCACGTAGACCACCTTTCCTCCTAAGATCGTCATCATCACCTGTATATCCTTGATTGCCATGGGATCCACTGCAGTGGGATCCGCCGACAGAACGACCATATCCGCCAACATACCCGACTCGATCCGCCCTTTCCTTCCTTCCTCGTGGCTCGTATAAGCGCCGCCCACGCAATACGCGTATATCGCGTCTTCTGCCCCGATGCGCTGGTTGGCGCCGATGATGACCCCCGAAGGGCTGAGCCGGTTCACAGCACCATCCAGGCGCTTCATGGGCTCATAGCGCGACACGGGAAAGTCGGAGTGCATGGCCCAGGGGATGCCCATGTCGGTCGCCGACTTCGTGGGCATGAGCATGGACATGCGCCGTGCCCCATACACCTTCAATTGGTCTCCCAGCTCGTTGGCATAAGAGTGGAAGACAGGGATGATGCTATCGGCCTTCAGGCGCTGGAGGATTTCTTCATTTGTAATGCTGCAATGCTCGATCCGATGCCGGACATCCACGCGGGGATACTGCCTTTGAGCGTATTCCATGGCCGCCAGCACCATGTCGATTTCGCGGTCCCCGTTGGAATGACAAGCGATCTGGAGCCCCGCGCGGTGAATTTTCAGGACCAGGCTGTCCAGGGCCCTTTGGGTACGGGCGGGCGGAATGCCGAAATAATCGCGCTGCCCGCTGACCGGGTTCACCGTATCGTAAGGCTCATAAAGCCAACAAGTCTTTCCGCTCAGGGAGTTCCCCTGGAAAATTTTGATCCCCTGGATGCGCAAAAACTCGTTATCGGTCCGGGGGATTTTTCCATCGAGAACGTCGTCGAGATAGTCGACCCCGATGTATAAATTGAAGCGTAGTGGGAAATGCTCTTTCACCATCTCCTCGTACATCGTCACCTTGGCCGGCGTCGTCCAGCAATCCCCGATACTCGTAATCCCGCTGGCCAACAATGCGTGAAAATAAAGGCGGTACCCCTCCAGTTCATCCTCCGTGCTTGGATTGGGCGGCCGCGTTCCCTCACGGAGCAAGCCTCGCGCCGACTCCTTGATGATCCCATCGGGTTCTCCGTTGGGATAGCGCTCCAGGGCGCCTCCGGGAGGATCTTTGGTATCCTTGTCCACGTGATTGATGCGCAACATATAGGAGTTGACCGCCGATACGTGCCCGCTGGCCTGGGATATGATGATGGGGTGCTCGGTACTCGCCTTGTCGAGGCTGTCCCGGATCGGCTGAGCCCCCAACTTCACTTCATTGTAGGCCGTACCCCGGATCAACATACCCTTCGGCGTAATCGCAGCCTTCCTTTTCAACAACGCAATCAGACTGTGCATGGACGTTACCGTATCCAGCTCCAGGGAAGCATAGGGCTTGTCCCAACTATAGAGCGGCGCAGGGTGCTGGTGTACGTCATTGAAACCCGGCACCAGGGTTTGCCCGTGGAGGTCGATCACCTGTGTTTGCGCGCCGATGTGCTCTTTTACATCTCCGACCGCAATGATCTTATCACCCTTGATGGCCACCGCCGTTGCCCGGTCGCCGTGAGATTTCAGGGTAATCACATTGGCGTTGGTGAAAACGAGATCGGCCTCCTGCCCACGCGCCGCGCCGATGCCCGGCAGCGTGATTAGCGCCATCAATCGCAGCCATCCAGCAATTTTTCCCATACTTTTTTTTGCAGAGTTAAGGCATGATTATTAGGGATTTGTTAGATTATTAGGATATTTTAACTGGATATTCGGGAATTTCGAAAGTACTTTTGAGTATAAATTGCTTGTTATGAAAACGACCTCTTTCTCTTTGCTGATAGGGTGTCTTTTCGCCCTTTCCGCGCCTTCCGCGAAGGCCCAAACAAATTGTAGCGGCGTATACCTGACTCCCAAGGATTTTCTGGCCGGTAACCTTTGTTCCGCCACTACCGGCAGGAACAAAACCACCAGCACGGGGGATGACCTGCTGAGTGGCCGCCATCTATTTGTAAATCAGGCTGGGATGGTCCGGGAAGTGGCCAGGAGGGATATTTATGCCATCAAGTGCTGCGACGGAAATATCGTCCGGATTTTCCATAACGATACCTATACCTTGTTGAATCCCGGGGGAAAAATCCTGTTATACAAAGTCGTAGTGTACCCCTTTTCTAAAGGAGATGTCCTTAGAGTCAAATATTTCTTCAGCAGGGATGCAGGAAGCGATGTCCAGGATCTGACGCTCGATAACGTCCGGGAAGCCTTCCGGGACAACGCGGCTTTTGGAAAAGCCGTGGAAGCGGCATTCCGCTCGGATAGGGAACTGTACGCTTACGACAAGGTGCAGAAATGTTACATGCTGGACAGGATTTGTGCGGCCAATCAGGATTGAAGGCAAAAATACATGCAAAAACAAATAGCCTTTTTTTTAGTAACACTTCTGATTAGTGCGACCGCGGTTTCACAACAACCAAGGGTTAAGGGGGTATTGATTGTGGTTCGGGATACCGCTACAGGAAAGAAAGGATATAGAAATAAAGCAGGGAAAATAGTCATCCCATTGTGGAAGTATACTGATTGTACGACGGATCGATTCCGGGACTACGCCATTGTAGGAACTCAAGGAAAGGGCTTTTTCGCGATAGACCGGCAGGAGCGCATTTTGTACGAGGTATTTTTCTTTGACAACGGCCCGGACTATGCCTCGGACGGTCTCTTTCGAATTGTAGAAGACGGTAAAATAGGGTATGCCTACAAATCCTCCGGTAAAATAGCCATTAAACCCCAGTTCCCTTGCGCATGGCCATTTGAGCATGGGGTGGCAAAAGTAGCATTGGACTGCCAGGATAGAGCTATCGGTGAGTATCACGCATGGGATAGCGACAAATGGTTCTACATCAACAAAGCGGGGATCACCGTGACCCTTTCAGAGAAACAATCCGCGGCATATGAGGAAGCCCTTGGACAATTTGGGCATTAAGGAAAAACGGTTTCCGGCGGTATGATTATCTTGCCATACTATGCTGCTAAAGCCCGCTTTGATCTTCGCCTTCCTCTGGACCGTGAGCGTTTCCGCCCAGAACCTGAACGACCATATGTTTCCCGCGGCGCACGCCGCGCGGCCCTTCATCGACTACGACTCCAAAGGTTTCCTGGTAAATGGCCACCGCACCTTCATCGTATCGGCCGGACTCGAATACGCCCGCATCCCCCACCAACTCTGGAGAGACCGGTTGATGCGCCTGAAACGCGCCGGTTTCAATTGCATTGAGATATATACCTTCTGGAATTTCCACGAACCCCGGGAGGGCCAATTCGAGTTCAGCGGAGACCACGACCTGAACGCCTTTTTACGCCTCGTCAAAGCCCTCGACCTGTACGCCATCGTCCGCGTGGGTCCTTATTATTGCGCCGAATGGGATCAGGGCGGCTATCCCCTTTGGCTGCGCTTCAAGCCCGGCGTGCGTGTGCGTGAGCCCAATGCCCCCTTCCAGCGTTACGTGGGCCGTTTCTTCGACCACCTTATCCCCATCGTCGCGGCAAACCAGATCAACCATGGAGGCGCCGTCATCCTGGTACAGTTGGAAAACGAACACCCGCAAGGGTGGGGGACCGTCATGCCCAACGCCTACTTCCGTTTCCTGAAAGAAAAAAGCGTTTCCCTCGGACTCCAGGTGCCCTATTTCTTCAGCGGCCTCCATCATGGCAGCGATCCTGCCGCTGACTGGCGGCCGAAGGATACCCCCGACCTGGATGATCCGGGGCGTCCGAATCCCTGGATCACCACCGAGTTCTGGAGCGTCTGGTACGACCAATACGGTTCAACGCAAAAAGACGCCGATATATATGAGCACCGGACCTGGGAAATCATCGCTCATGGTGGAAACGGCTATAATTATTATATGGCCCACGGAGGCAGCAACTTCGGATATACCAACAACGACGAGGATGCGGCATCTTATGACTACGGAGCCGCGGTAGGGCAGGGGGGAGACCTCAGGCCCATGTACTACAGCTTCAAACGGACAGCCTGGTTCGCACGCAGCTTTCAAGACCTTTTGGAAAATAGCTCCCCGGTCCCGGATACCAACCTGCCACCTCACGTCAGCGCACGCACCGGGCCCGCCGGAGTGATTTATTTCGTGGACAATACCACGGACAAGCCCATGACCACTCATATCGGTTTGGACACCGTCATCGTGAACCCGGGAGAAATGTTCCCCTTCGTCGAACGTTTCGACCTGGCGCCCCGTCTGGAGCTGTCTCACTGCAATGCCAGGATTTATGCCATCCAGCCCCAGGGTAAGCAAATCACCATGGTCATATACGGAGACCCGGGTTCCAGCTTTCATTTCGATATCAATCACCGGCGCATCGAAGGCCGCATCACCGCAGACGGTCACCCCGACATGAAGGCAGTCGCCCCTGGATTACGGCTTCTGACCATGAGCCACACCTGGACCGACAGAACCTGGTTCATTAAAACCTATATCGTATGCGGTCCCCGCTATGCAGGCGACCTGGACGTGGTTCAGGGAAAGCTAAAGCTGGAAACCGAAAGTCCGCTTTCCGATTCAACCTATAACGAAGTGCAGTTATTCGGCAACACCGGCCATTTCAACCTGGCGCCGGCGCCCTTTCAACCCGCACTCCCTACAGATACCATCATCAATAGAGAACAGATATTGTCGCTGGCTACGCTACCGGACAAAACCGGATTGCACAGCATTTTCCCTCAACAAATGGGGGCAGATGGAGACCTCAGCGCGGATGCCTGGTACGGTACCACGATCAACGCAACATCAGCCGGACCCTATACCCTGCTGGTGGAAGGTTCAGGCAGAGGCGTCGTTATTCAGGGAGGTCATCCCGGAGGACCCGTAAACTTAAAGGAAGGGACCATTTCCTTATACCTACACGCCGGCTTGAATCGCCTCTTGATATTCTCGGCCCACGATGGTCGTGATAAACTGGTATCCTACCTTGGTCCCATCGATTCGGTCGATCGGAAGGGATTATTTGGAAGGGCGCTACTCGTCAAAGGTCAGCTTCCAGTCACCTCCCTTACAGGTTGGCAAATGCTGAAAGTTTCCGGCATGGCGGCGTTGTCTGGCGGGCCGCCCCCCGCAGATATTGCCGGATGGCAACCTTATACGATTGGCACCGATGCCTTCGCCCGTCACGAGGGCTATGGCTGGTTCCGTGTGCGCCTCCAGGATCCCCCTACCGGTGTCAGACAAATATGTCTTCATTTTGGCAGCGTGGATGAAGACGCCACCGTATTCATAGGCAACCGGCGTATCATGCGGCATGAAGGATGGAACCGACCTTTTTCCGTTACGATTGATGGCGTTGATACATTACAAAAACCCCTATACCTGACCCTATTCATTGAAAACCGGTCCAACGAAGGGGGAATAGACAAATCCGTTACAGTATATCCGCTTGTCGATCCCGTACCCGTTACCGGTTGGACGTTGCAAGGTGGACCGGGAAAATATAACGATGCACTTCTGAATTCTTTGGATTCTTCAAAGCCGGCACGCGCTACCATGCTGGCAGAGACCGGCTTTAGATTGCCCGTATTCTTTAATAGTCCCTGGTTGGTATGGAGGGTGATTCCCAAGGGACTCGGTCACGGCTCCGTTTGGGTGAACGGTCACAACCTGGGGCGCTACCCGGAAAAGATCCCAATAAACGGATTATATGTACCTTCCTGTTGGCTCAAGGTCGGCGAAAATGACCTTCGGATCTTTGATGAGGATGGAAACGTAGGCAACGAAGTCTATATAGGCCTGGAAAAAAGTGCCTCCCGGAAAATGATTACATACATTCAACCATAAAAACAATGATTGCTATGAGAATCCCCACAGAACCCATCGGGAGCATCCCCCGCCCCCTGGAACTTATCGAAGGCATGACTGCGCACGCCGCCGGCACCATTACCGACAAAGAACTGAACCATCTCTTTGAAGCCGCCCTGGTGGACACCATCCATCGCTTTGAATTGACCGGCTCGCCCGTCATCACCGATGGAGAACAAACCAAGCCCAGCTTTGCAACCTATCCTATTGCAGGGTATCCCAAGCTGGATCCGAATGGGGTTGTCATTCCCTTTGCCGATGGCCACACCCGCCAGTTACCCAAACTCACCGGTGGCCCTTTCCACTATCAAACCTTCGCCAGCAGCTACCTTCAAAAAGCCAAAACCCTGACCGCCCTGCCCGTCAAGCAAGCCGTCATCGCCGTTTCCGCCCTCAGCCTCCTCTATCCGGCGGAAGGCATCCAAGACTATTCCCGTGATCAATTCATTGCCGATCTCCTGACTGACGCAGAAGCCGATATCCGGAAATGCCTCGAAGCCGGCGCCTACAATGTCCAGATCGACTTCACTGAGGCCCGCCTCGCCCTCAAACTGGATCCCAGTGGTGGTCTGCTGCAGGCCTTCATCGACCTCAACAACCAGGTACTTTCGCGCTTCAGCCCGACCGATCGCAGTAAAATAGGTGTGCATTCCTGCCCGGGCGGTGACCACGACTCTACCCACAGTGCCGACATTCCTTATGCCCAACTCCTGCCATATCTTTTTCAACTGAAGGCAACGAATTTCTACCTGGAATATGCCGGCGAAGGCCAAAAGCTCGCCGTTCTCGATGCCATCAAGTCCAACCTGAAGCCCTACCAGGTCGTTTTCATCGGGGTCACCGATGTACTGAATCCTAAGGTAGAGTCACCCCAGGATATCCGGGAAACCATCATGGAAGCGGCATCGGTGATTCCCCAGGACCAACTGGGCACTACAGACGACTGCGGATTTTCCCCATTTGCGGACGACGTATCAACCGCCAGGGATGTGGCTTTCGAAAAGATACGGTCGCGTGTCGAAGGAACCCGTCTGGCCGAATTGGCGCTTAACAGGACCTCGGTCGCCCTTTAAGAAAGCTTCTTTAACTGGAAGGAATAGTAAATGCCATAAACCCCGGCAGTGATCAGGGCTATGGAAGTCCATGCTACCAGGGATAAACCCGCCAGACTGGGATCCCACAGTAAAATGGAACCGAAAATAACCCCCAGGATACCCAGGAAAATCAAACCTCCGTTATTTCCCGAGTCCAGCCCCGCCCCAATGACAAAAAAGGACCTGAATAACACGACAAACCCGACGTAAATAGGTAACGTAGTAATGGAAATAAGGGGATTGTAAATTAAGATACAGCCTACCACCAAATTGGCCAGGCCATACACCAGTGTCCATCCCCAGCCCTTCATGGTTGTACGGTTGGAAATCGCGAAGGTGACCTCCATCAGGCCCGCAATCAGGAAGGAAATGCTAAATACGATGGACAGTGCCAGGTAAGTGCTCAAAGGCGTGCACATTACCCAAATGCCGGCTGCGAGAAAGATGATTCCAACGATTAAAAGGAGATACCAGTGTTTGATAACCGACTTTGCGGTAGAGACGATCGTGTTAGCCACTCTATTAGTTTTTGGGTTATGAATGCAGCGAAAGTAGAACATATGGGTGCCCCGCCGTTTGTCTGGAATTCGCCAAAATTTGTCCGAAATGTCACAGGGCCCCGCCTGAAGTCGGAAGGGGTCACATGGGCCGCCTGAAGTCGGAAGGGGTAGCCCCGGTATGTTTTTTGAAAAACTTTGAAAAGGAAGCCTGATCGCTGAATTGCAGTTCTTCGGCAACCATGGCAATCGTTTGCTTCCCGTTTTTAAGACGTATTTTGGCTTCCTCGATGAGGGCTTCATCGATCAACTTCCCCGGCGTTTTGGCCGTTGCCCGCTTAATCGCATGGATCAGGTATTTCTGAGAAATGAAAAGCGCATCCGCATAGAACTTCAGATGATGCTCACGAGTGCAATATTGGGCCAGCAGCTGCCTGAATTTATAGCCAATGTCGGTTTCCCTTGAAAACTCTTCAGGCATGGCATTCCCTTTTTGCCGGTAGAGCGATGCGGCTTCATACACGTAGGCAAAAAAGAGGTTCCTGATGATCTCCAGGTGATAGGGTTCGTTGCGCGCAACCCGTTTATCCTTCAGGATATCGTATAGCTTTATCAAAGGTTCAGCATCCTCTTTGCCGAGGGGTAAACAAGGCTGGAAATTATGGGAAATGAAATCAAATGCTTCCAGCTGATGAGGGTTGACATGGTTCTTCAGCAGGAATGCCTTGGTAAAATAGATAGCGTAGATTTTGCAGTCTTTGCTTTGGCTGCTTCGCCCTAAAATCATCCCGGGGCCGCCCGCGAAAAAGTTATACACGCCGATATGGGCCAATTCGTTGTTTACGGTCAAATCCATCCATCCCTGGACGCAAAGGATCAACCCATAAAAATCGGGACGGAAGGGCGCCGACGAGTTGGGTGTATTGATCACTTCATCTGCGGAAATATAATAGTCGGGCGAATGCCAGTCATATCCCAGGTCAGCGATCATTTCCGCCAGGGGAAGTAAGGGAACTGCTTTGTGGTTGGCCATGCGAAGCAGCCAAATTAATCTTTTCCAGGAAATAAAGGAACAGCAAAAGGGACAAACTGATCAACACGGAGACCGCGGAATATGAATCGGAAAAGGGATCTCCATTATGCCAGTGCGTATAAACCGCTCCAAGCATGATCAATGCCAGCCCAACCGTAGCGAAGATGCCCATTTTCAATTTAAAATGGGTCAAGACCCCGATAGCCCCCAACGTCTCGACAATCATTATGAAGTAAAGGAACCATATTGCATAACCCGATTGCATGAAAAAAGAGGTCATGTAGGGAAAATTAACGGACTTGCCGACCGTAGCCACGAGAAAGGTATTTCCCACCGAGATGCTTAACGCCAATAAAGTAATATTGAGCGCCGTCCTGGATGAAGTATTCCTGTCCATGGCCAACCTTCCCACCAAATACCCGAGTATCAGGTGGGCAGCAGAGGCAACCCATTTTATTGCGGGTCCCATAACCTGCAACACGGTCGTATTTTTAATTCCGGCGAAATAATATACCCAAATGGTGACGACCCATAAGAGCACCAGCCAAAGGTAAAGCCGTGCTGGTTTTTCGACCCATGGGTAACCGGGTTTCCAGAATAGACTAACCCCAAACCCGACTAATAAAGTGCAGACGTATATAATTAGGTCCATAGCGGTAAAATGAGGACAGTTTCCTTCCTGTAGCGAATAATTTCAACCAAAGGTGGGGATTTTTTAGCCTTCCGCATCCGGAAAGATTATGTATCGAATTGATATTCTGTGCATTCCCATAAAATGTCCTACACTAAGGCATATGCCGGGATTAGAACCATTAAGGGAGAGACTAGCAAAGGAATTTCAAGGAATCCAGCCAATCTTGCGCAAAAGGAAAGTGAAATCATCATTAGTAAGGGACATTTCCATTTTAAGGCGCAGGGCGTTGCTATAGCCATTATATTCTATCCCGGTAGGGCGCTTCGTGACATAGAGGAATATATAGGCTTGGTTTTCTTTTTCCTCTCTGTCAATATCCTCTTTTAATACTCCTAATCTTTGTTCAATAAACGCCCTTGTTTCAGACCGTAAGTGTTCGATCTTCGCGGAGAAAACTATATCGTCTGGATGGCCTAGGTCTAAGTAATCGAGTTCAAAGTCGAAAAATACTTTCATATCTAGAAGTATAGGCGA
Source organism: uncultured Chitinophagaceae bacterium (assembly GCA_964544695.1). GTDB lineage: Bacteria > Bacteroidota > Bacteroidia > Chitinophagales > Chitinophagaceae > Dinghuibacter. The sequence continues at coordinate 5,069 of CAZJDB010000214.1, read as the reverse complement.
GAAACATTTGTCTGTCGACTGGAGAAATATCCCATTCATTAGTCGGAATCGGCGACTAATACAAAGTTTTTGATTTCATCTAAGACTCGCTGAAAATCACGCTTCATCATTCTGGTTACTAACCCATTTATACGATTTTCCCTGAATGAAGAAATAATGTAAAGTCTAAGATGGGTACTCTCTTTTTGAAGAGGGCCTTCAAACATCTCTTTTGAAACCGGAAAGGAATATCTATCTCGGTGAACGGAACCTGTCATCATTATTCCATAATAGTACCCTGGTTCCTGTGCCCTGGCGGCTTCGCAAGACAGAATTAAAAATGGGTGGGTGAGATTTTTACCGTCTGGCATTTCTGCATTCTTTATCCAGACTAAATCCCTTTGTCTATATGGCATCATTTATCCTCTAGTGACAGAAGAGATACATCAGATGCAAATTCTGTTAAAGCTTTATTGTCTGAGTTCACGGGTTCATTCTCATAAGCCTTATTTCGGAGAATTGACTCTAAATCATAAAAGTTAGACAAGGTTTCTTCAGCTATCTTTTCAGTTTCATCATTATTAAAAAAATTATTCTTCTCTAACGTTGAGAATAACTTTCGATAACTAAAAAGTAATTTTTTGGAATGTACGTAGACAATACGTGATTCTTTAGAGGTATACTTTGAAGCTTTACGTTTTAGCACAATGCTTTGCAAGAGTAATCTTTTTAGAATAACTCGATTTAGAAAGATAAAGCCTCCAAAACCTGGAGTTCTTAGTCTGCCTTTCTTTAAAGCCGATAAAATAGACCCTGCAACATAAAATAAAGGTCTATAGAAGGTATTAAGGTAGTACCTATAAAGAGTCCTATGATCAAGGGCGGTACTCATTTGAAATCCTCTGTTCTCTAGCAAGCGATCGTTCATAACAAAGTTATTCAAAGAAACCGGGCTGTTAGTTAAAAATATACAAAAAAATATAATTAGATAATATTTTATATATATATGAATTATATGTAAAATATTATTTAATTACTAAAATGAGAAAATCTGGGCGTATTAGCAAGGGTGTTTTCACCCTATTTAGAACCCCAGCATAGAGACGAGAAGGAAATTAAACACTAATGCACAAGAGACCAAGAAGGGGCTCAATGGCTCCTTTTTACTTTTCTGGCCTTTTCGGGCTTTTATCTCATCTAAAACTAAGTTGGTAAGCACCTTCGGGTCCATTCGGAAGAGACTAGCCATCAGGTAAACCTCTCCCATGGTGAACAATTCTAACTTGAAACACCTTTTTGAGAAGTTACCGTAGTTAACGCCCAGGTCCAATGCGACAACAAACTTGGGAATAATATTGAAGATTTCAGTAAAAGGTGCCAATCCGCCTGTAGATCAAACCCCGGGGATATACTTATACCTAATGTCGTTCGATGGCATAAAGACCGTAGCTTTTTGCTTTTCTTTTTGGTCTTTTGTGCGGCTGGGGTATTGAGCGCTTATTTGTACGTAACGTCTAATTATAAGAGTTTAACTTCCCCAGCCGTAGCTTTTAGACCAAGGTAAATTTTCCTCGGTCTAAAACGGAGGCCAAGTCAAATATGACCACAGGTAAAAAGGATTAAAGTCCCATAATTAATATTATGTTAAGTAAATAATTCAATTAAAAAGGACGGCCCTACCACCATCCTTTTGTTTGCCGGATCGGTCATTTTTTCATTAAAGACGAAAATCGCTTGCGACCTTATAGGACATCACCCTCTTAAACGTCAGGTTGCACCTATTCATTTGCATACGCATATGCCTTATATGGGTCGCAGTAGCCACTATTTCCCGCTGGGCTTTAGCTCGTCTCTTTGAAGCAAGTGCTATCTTATATGTAAGCGTGTTCTTTTGGCGATATGCAACCATGGCTTTGTATGCGGAGGTAATTTGATTCATAAACAGGCGTCGGGGTTTGGAGACTCTTTGTGTCCGATCCCTTAGGAGCGACCTTGCTACCTCCCATTGGCGGTTGCGCAACGCCTCCCCGAGTTCTTGTGACCACGAGGAATGAAATCTGCTCAGCGATTGAGGCCACTCACACGTTTCTTTTGAAATTGCATCGAGACGGGTCTGGAGTTTATTTTCCTCATCGGTGGCTGCCGCCATCATCCTGCTATATAAACCCTGGTCGATAGAAGCCTCTTTAATGCGTTGGGCATATTGTTGGATGGCCAGGGTCAATTCTTTTTGACGTTCATCGAATTCGCCCAGGACGCGTTTCCTTAATTCCTGGGTGGCGTTTTTGGGAATCCCTTTGGTAAAGGCTTTCGCACTAATGATAATATCCTCCGAGCCGGCCCCCCCTCCACCGCCATCATCTCCTTCGTCTCCCACGCCTCCTTCATCATCTCCATCGTCCCCACCGGTACCCCCGTCATCTCTGCCGTCCCCACCGGTACCCTGACCGGTACCCTGGCCATCGCCAGTTCCCTGGTTACCTTGTGTGACAACAGTCTGTTGCGTTTGTGGTGGTGGAGCAGGTTGCGTCTGCGTATTTGTTTGGGTCTGCGTTTGAGTAAGGCAATCATTGTTGTACTCCGAAAGCATGTCGTTCAGGGAGTCTGAAATGCTTACGATGGCATTTTGCAGGTTCGTTAAATTTTGTTGATCGGTCTGGCTTTGCGCAGCCACCTGATTGTACTGGGCCTGTACATTTGAGATGCCCTGCTCGAGGGTCGTTTCATCGTTTTGAACGTCTGTTAACTCTCCGGAGAAGAATTGACTCATGGATTGCAGGCCAGTTAGTTGTGATTCGTCCTGGTCCACTGCCGATTGGGTTTGATTGTACAATGCGAGGGCTTCAGCATAGTAGGGACTGTCACGGCCCTCGGGTGAATCAAGGAAAGCTCGGAGGTTGTCCAATTCTTCCGTCAGCGAGCTGATGTCTCCATTCAGTGTCTGCTCGCTATCTGAAATTTCGCCAAGGTACTGAATGATGGAGTTTTCCTGAAGTTGGAGCGTCGCCAGTTGCCCCTGATCGCTGCTCAACTCGTTGGAAAGGAAGCTCAGATCTTCAGCGTCCTGTTCGACCTGATCCTGTGCACCCGAGATCTGATCCGCGTACTGAGTCATTGTGTCAGTGGCAGAGTTGATCTGATCTAATAATGTATCGCAATCGGTTCCCATGTTTACCTCCTTAATTTATTGTATTGGAAAAAGTGGTTGACAAAGCCTCTGTAATAAACTGCACCATCCGGTCCCATCCGATGACATAAGTTAATGAACGCGTCTCCATCAGGTATCTTTGCCGGTGCGTTCGAAAATATTGCTCCAGACCTAGCCGGGGCGAACACGCTACCCCTCTTGAATGGAGCATCAGTAAAAGCAGTATGCGTCCCATCCGCCCGTTGCCATCGGAAAAGGGATGGATGAGTAATAACTGACCAAAGGCGATGATTGCCTGCAACGTAGCAGGAAGCGCATCGGAACAAGCAACAAAATGATCGAGGTCCTCCAGGGCTTCATGTAGACTATGGGCAGGAGGAGGAACGAATCTGGCATCATGGGGATCCGTTCCGTTGATCCAGTTTTGTGTAGTCCTGATCCTTCCCGCAACAGATTCCTTGCCATTTCCCAGGATACGTTGGTGTACTTCGGTCAGGAAGCTGACGGAGATATTCCTGCGGGGTAAGGAGGAAAAGGCAAAGTCGTACGCCTCCCTGAGGCTGTCATAGCCGGGCAAAGGTGTTTCGGAGCCAGGAATAGCAGACCTTAGCTTAAGTTGCCGGTCGCAATGGTATAGGGCTTCCTGAGCCTCTGCGCCTAATCGGAAATCCCGGATTTGCCGGGTGCCTGATACCACCTTGGTCAACCTGGCAGGTTGGAAGGCAGTATAACCACCCGGTTGCAACTCCCGCGTGCCTAATGGTTCGCCTTTAGACAGCCGTTGTTCCAGAAATGGGGGTAGTATTATGGGAGATGCCCTCATAGTTCTTCCAGAATATTTCCAATGGTGTCCCTTCTTTAAGCAGATACTGATCTGTGAGATTCGCGGCTTCCATGAGTTTAAGTTCAATCGAGCCCGAACGTTCGATTTGCTGAGTTCTGTTCTGAAGGGTGGAAAAGGTGTGGACCAGATTTTCTACGGTTTTGCCGAAGGTATTTTCAATAAGATGATGGTCCCTTAAGCAGACATCATGAAAGGCGGATGTTCCGTATGCTGCATGCAATCCCCCTGCCAGGCATACTTCGGGTGGCGCATTTTTCGACCTTAATAGATCGTAGGTTCTGATCAGGTGTTCAAGGAGGGACCCGTGTTTATGTTTTTTTGTATTCGCCTTTATTTCAAATAAAAACTGCTCTAACCTGACCAGTTGATCGTCATCGTTTGGATGCCTTGATTTAAGTACGAGGGTTATCCTGTTGACCGGACATACGCGCGAAACCGCCCGGGCCACATGAACAATATTGGATGGGAAAGTAACCAGTCTCCCGAACTTTGGCACTACCCCTTTTATAATTTCATCACCCTCGTAGAAAACCGTCTCACCACCCCATTCTCTAAACCATTCTTTATTAAGGTAGACGACAGCAGTGGTTTCGTTAGACCTGACGCTATCCATGTGCGGATACCCTTCCACGCCGAAAGTATGACAGTTGGCATAGCATCTGATTGGATAGGCATCAGGAGGCAGTAGTGGTTTCAACATTTTCCAGAAGGGCTGAATGACGGTTGGAAACTTATTTTCGATGTTGCTGATGTTTTTCGTCCCAGCCTTGCATATATCATAGTTCCAATGCGCAAAACCAACTGAACGATTTGATTTCCAACCATACTTCCAGGGAACGCATTCTGCAAATGAAAAAAGGCTCTCCACCAGATTCAAGTTCAGGGCCTTGTCGTATACCTGGATCATAGCCCTTTGAAAATACAACACGTCCCCCTTTCCAGCCAGGGTGAAAACACCCTCCTATGTTTGTGATAAACAATCTTTAATTTTATTTTGTTGACTGTCAATGCATTAATAGTTTTGGACTTCTGAAAGTGAAAAGGGATGAGAGCGCAAAAACACCCAAGCGGCTCACGGAAGCACGTTGGAAAAAAGAA
>CAZJDB010000213.1:0-2642 GCA_964544695.1 uncultured Chitinophagaceae bacterium | reverse complement strand
TCCCGGCAATGCAACCGCGAAATGGTAGACCTGGACCCGCTCGACGCACAGGACCTGAAACTCATCTGGTCCATGATCGACCAACACTACGCCTACACCGGCAGTTCGGTGGCCAGTTTTATACTGGAAGACTGGGAAAATCAACTAAAGCACTTCATAAAGGTCTTCCCCCAGGAATACAAAAAGGTCCTTCGCTCCGCCCCGGCTCTCGGCGGCTCTGCCCCGGCCCACGCCGCTCCTGCCGCACCACATTTTGAAACCCTAAAAGCCGCACGTAAAAATGGGTAAGCCAACAGGATTTTTAGAATTCACCCGGGAGTCGCCGTCCAAGGCGCCCATCCGCGAGCGCGTCCAGCACTACAATGAATTCGTAGCCAGGCTCGAAGACGTCGCGCTCAACCAGCAGGCGGCGCGGTGCATGAATTGCGGCATTCCCTTTTGCCACCACGGCTGCCCCCTGGGCAACGTGATCCCCGAATTCAACGATGCCGTCTACCAGAAGAACTGGCAGGACGCCTACGATATTCTCTCTTCGACAAACAACTTCCCCGAATTCACGGGCCGCATTTGTCCCGCGCCCTGCGAGAGCTCCTGCGTCCTGGGGATCAACCAGCCCCCCGTGGCCATAGAAGAAATCGAAAAGCACATCATCGAGATCGCCTTCGATCAGGGTCTGGTCAAGGCCAGGGCGCCCAGGGTGCGCTCCGGTAAAAAGGTCGCGGTGATCGGCTCCGGCCCCGCCGGCCTGGCCGCTGCCGCCCAACTCAACGCCGCGGGCCACCAGGTGATCGTCTATGAAAGGGACGACGCCCCGGGAGGCCTCCTTCGCTATGGGATTCCCGACTTCAAGCTGGAGAAATGGGTGGTAGACAGGCGCATCCGTCTCATGCAGGAAGAGGGGGTGGAGTTCCGGTGCCATGCCAATGTGGGCGTTAACGTATCCATAAACGATATCCTCCGCGAATACCAGGCCGTCGTTCTCGCAGGGGGTAGCACCATTCCCAGAGACTTGCCCGTGACGGGCCGTCTACTGGAAGGCATACATTTTGCAATGGATTTCCTAAAGCAGCAGAATAAAAGGATAGCTGGTCTGCCTTTCGACTCCGTGCCGCCCGGGCACGATAACCCGGCCGCCGAAATTCTTGCCACGGGAAAGAATGTCATCGTCATCGGTGGCGGAGACACGGGTTCAGATTGTGTAGGTACCTCCAACCGTCAGGGTGCTGCCAGCGTGACCCAGTTCGAGCTGATGCCCAAACCCCCGGGTGGAAGGACAGCTCAAATGCCCTGGCCCACCTATCCTATGATCTTGAAAACCACCACTTCCCACGAGGAGGGCTGCGAGCGCCACTGGGCTTTGGCAACCAAAGCATTTATAGGTGACCAAAATGGTAGATTAAAAGGTTTGAAAGTAGTAGATTTGGAATGGGCAATCTCGGATGACGGGCGCCCCGCCCGTTTTGTGGAAAGAGAAGGGACCGAAAGGGAAATCCCTTGTGAACTGGCCCTGCTCGCCATGGGCTTCGTCTCCCCCCAGCAGGAAGGTCTCCTTAGCCAATTGGGGGTGGAACTCGATGAAAGGGGAAATGTAAAAGCATCAGAGAAACAATATCAGACGAATATCGCCAAGATATTCACCGCAGGAGATATGCGCAGGGGCCAATCCCTTGTAGTGTGGGCGATCAGTGAAGGCCGCGAATGCGCGCGGAAGGTAGATGAATTCCTTGGCTCCGGCCCCTCCCTGCTCGAAAGCAAGGACCGTTCCCTTATCAGCCAGGCTGTGTAAACTCTGCATAGCGTTAGTTTTTTCTTCATGTCTCGATGGAAGGCTCCCACTTCAGTGGGGGCCTTTTTTGCGGCCTAAAAAGCCCCCTTTTTAGTATATTTGTATCGATGTCAGCGATAAATGACTATATAGCTATTGATAAGGATACGGCCGCTGGGGTCCCCGTTTTTAAAGGAACCAGGGTGGCCGTAAAAACCTTATTTGACTATTTGGAAGAAAGTTCGCTGGACGAATTCCTGGAAGGATTTCCTTCCGTATCCCGGGAGCAGGCCTCTGCTGTTATCGAGGAAGCGGCAGCAATATATTTATCTGAAGCGGTTAAATGAAAGTTCTGCTGGATGAAAATATTGATGTCCGATTCAAGTCGCAATTTCCAGTAGAATCCCATCAGGTATTTACAGTCCGGGATATGCAATGGAATGGCGTTAAAAACGGAGCACTTCTAAAACTTCTAAAGGATAACAATTTCGATAGCTGGATTGTTGTTGATAAAAATATACCATACCAGCAAAACATTTCCAACCTTCCTTGTCAGATTATCGTTTTAGATATTCTTCGAAATACACTTACTCACATTTCTCCTTTATTGCCAGCTATTTTAAATGCACTAAGATTTGCTAAGGAAAAGAAGGTCGTCGTCCTTGACCCGGAAGGTGCATAATTGCTTTGTTGATCACTCCTTGGACTACCGCCGGAGGCACCGCCTCCACCAAATGCGCCTGCGAAGTCGGTGTATCCGAATCCTCCCAGGTATCTTTACCATCAGCAGCCACCGTGATACGTCCATATTGTAATCGATAATAAGGCGCATACCCGAGAACCGCTACCAACACCGCCGTCTCATCCCAACTCTTCC
>CAZJDB010000212.1:0-10993 GCA_964544695.1 uncultured Chitinophagaceae bacterium | reverse complement strand
CCGAACCCTGCCCGATGGTCATCTTGCCGGCCGCATTGGGCAATTTTGTGCCGACCAGGTAATCGTGAGCGTATTGATAATAAAAAGCCAGGGGCACACAGATGCACACGGAGGCCAGGAAAAATATGACGTAATTCTTATCCTTGAACAGCTTCAGCGCATCCAGACCCAGGATGGTCCCCAGGCTCACCTTTTCCTTACGATTCACCTTGGGCGGCGTTTTCGGCAGGAAGAAACTGAAGAGGCCCATCACCAGGGAGGCTATGCAGGTCATCAGGAAAGTATTCTTAAGCAATCCCTCTTTGACCTGGTCCTTACTATCCCAATGAAAGACGAAACTGATCAACAATCCGGCGACGATCCATCCTATCGTTCCCAGCACGCGGATAAACCCGAATTGCTTTTCCGCGCTGGATATTTGGTTGAAGGAAACCGAATTGACCAGCGCCAGCGTCGGCATGTACAACACCATGTAGATAAACACCAGGGGATAAAAAGCACTGAAGGTACCCGCCTTGTACATGAAGTACATCAAGATGGCGCCGGCGAGGTGCAAAATTCCCAATATCCGCTCCGCATTGAAATACCGGTCCGCGATCAGCCCGATGATGAAGGGAGCGATAATGGCGCCGAACGATTGGGTGGCAAAAGCCGAAGCTGTCTGGGATCCATTGGCCGCGAGGTTGGCGCCTAAAAAGGTACCGAAGGTGACAAACCATGCGCCCCAGATGAAAAACTCCAGGAACATCATCGTGGCCAGCTTCAGGTAAGTGGATATTTTCATAGAGCCCAGGCTTTTTCTCCTTTTTTGTAGGGAACATCTCCATCATAACGGCCGGGCGTTTCGATATACCTCAACGCGATCGTGGCCCCGGGCTTTGAAGTGAAATATCCCCAAAGGGTCAGTTGCTTCAGCATGATATAATACCCCAGGGGGCTTTTCTTTTTGGCATCGTCATCGCCCGTCAGCGCCTTGGACTGCTTATCCAGGTCGGTGAGGAAGTTGTGGCGGTCCGTGGGGCTCATGTCCATGAATTTTTTAGCCTTTATGGTCGCCAGCCCCTTGGTGAAGGTAGCCTGTTCGTCCGGTGCATAACAATCCGTGACGATCACCTTCATAAACGGCCCGATCCCCGCTTCCTTAGCGCCGGGAGAATCAGCAGTATGGGGCAGGATGGTTTCCCCTATTTCGTCCATCAGGGCGACATCCTCATCCGAGAACAAGCCTGTTTGCACGGGCGTCGTCTTACAACCCGTCAGGAATGCATCGGCGCCGATGATCGTGCCCCCTACCAGGACGGCCACTAACTGTAAGGCCTCTCTTCTTTGCATGGCAAGCGATTTTAAATGTTTGCGACGCGCCTCCGGCGCGTCAAAGGTTCGATTTTTTGAGCTCTTCCACGGCATGGTTTGCCGCCCTGGCCGTAAAGGCCATATAGGTCAGGGATGGGTTCACACAATTGGAGCTGGTCATGAAGGCCCCGTCCGTGACGTACACGTTGGGCGCATCCCATACCTGGTTCCACTTGTTCAGGACCGAGGTCTTGGGGTCCTTACCCATACGCGCGGTACCCATTTCATGGATGCCCCGGCCCAGGACCTGGTTGTTATCGAATCCCTTGACGTTCTTCACTCCTGCTGCCTCGAGCATCTCGATAGCATCCTGCTGCATATCTTTCCGCATCTTGTATTCATTATCCCGCAACACGGCATCCACGGCCAGGATGTTGAGCCCCCACTTATCTTTCTTCGTCTTATCCAGAGTGACCTTATTATCGTGGTAAGGCAATGTTTCTCCGAATCCACCGACGCCCATGGACCAGCCTCCCGGTTCCGAGAGGGCTTCCTTCAGATCCGCACCTATATTCAATTCAGCAATTTCACGGCTCCAACCCGAGCGCCCGGCTCCACCCTGGTAACCGAAGCCGCGGAGGTATTCGCGCTTGTCGCCAAAGAGGTTTCGGAACCGGGGAATATAGATGCCATTTGCCCTGCGCCCGTAATAATATTTGTCTTCATACCCTTCAGCCTCTCCATAGGCGCCAACATCGAGGTGGTGATCCATCAGGTTGTGTCCCAGCTCCCCGCTGCTGCTACCCAGGCCGCCGGGCCATACATCGGTGGCCGAGTTCATCAGGACCCAGGCGGAATTGAGCGTAGACGCATTGAGGAATACGATCTTCGATTTGTATTGGTACGTCTGGTTGTTTTCCGCGTCTACGATCTCCACTCCCGAAGCGCGCTTCTTGTCCTTATCGTATAGGATTTGGGTGACGATGCTCCAGGGGCGAACGGTCAACCGGCCCGTCGCCATGGCCGCAGGCAACGTGGAGGACTGCGTACTAAAATAGGCGCCGAAAGGGCAACCCAGCGAGCACTTGTTCCGGTATTGGCAATTGGTCCGGCCCGGGAGTGGCTCGGTGATATTGGCAACGCGTCCGATAATCATCGTACGTGCGTTCTTATAGTGCGCCTTGATGCGCGCCGCGACATCCTTTTCGACGACGTTCAGTTCCATGGGTGGCATGAAATGCCCGTCGGGCAACTGGCGCAGGCCTTCTTTGGAACCTGAGATCCCCGCGAACTTTTCCACGTGGTCGTACCAGGGCGCCAGGTCCGCATAGCGAACGGGCCAGTCCACGGCGATGCCATCCTTGGCATTCGCTTCAAAGTCAAAATCGCTCCAGCGGTAGCTTTGACGTCCCCATAGGAGGGAACGGCCCCCGACGTGGTAGCCCCGGAACCAATCGAAGCGTTTGATTTCAGTGTAAGGCGATTCCTTTTCGTTGACCCACCAATCCAGGTTGATTTCGTTGAGTGGATAGTCCCGGTTGAGTACGGGATAATCCTTGATCATTTGTTCGGTCTTGCGTCCCCTGTGGGGAAACTCCCAGGGTCCCTTGGTGGCATTCACATAGTCCTTGACATGGACGATGTCTTTTCCGCGTTCGAGGAGCAAAACCCGGAGTCCGCCTTCCGCCAGTTCCTTGGCTGCCCAGCCTCCGCTAATTCCAGAGCCGATGACGATCGCATCGTATTCATTATCCGCCATACTACAATCGTTGAAGTTTGCGCCCTGGGGCGCGTCTTGATTAGATCGTCTAAAAGTAACTAATTATTCGTTTTAGCAACGCCGTTCCTCCCTTGTGCAAACCGTTGCGCAATATAACCGCGACCCGCTGCGGCACCGGGACCCCGGATTGGCCCGTCGTCACCCGAGCCCCAGGATCTTCCGATTGGTCGCCGCATCCGATCCGCTGGATGCAAAGTCGTCGAAAGCCCTTTCGGTAACGTGGATGATGTGGTCCCGGATGAACGGCGCGCCTTCCCGCGCCCCATCTTCAGAATTCTTCAGGCAACACTCCCATTCCAACACTGCCCAACCCGGAAAATCGTATTGGGCCAGTTTGCTGAAAATGCCCTTGAAATCTACCTGCCCGTCGCCCAGGGAACGGAAACGTCCCGCCCGGTCGATCCAGGGGGAATAACCCCCATAAACACCTTTTTTGCCGTTGGGATGGAACTCGGCGTCTTTGACGTGAAACATCCGGATGCGGTCATGATAGAAGTCGATGAATTCCAGGTAATCCAGGCATTGTAAAACAAAATGGGATGGATCGTAAAGGATGCATGCCCGGGAATGGCCCTTTACTTCATCCAAAAAACGCTCGAAAGTAACACCGTCAAACAAGTCCTCCCCGGGATGAAGCTCGTAACACAAATCTATACCGTTGGATTCGAAAGCATCCAGGATGGGTTTCCAGCGCTTCCCCAATTCCTTGAACCCTTCTTCCACCAGCCCCGCAGGACGCTGGGGCCAGGGATACATCATGGGCCAAAGGAATGCCCCGCTGAAGGTTACATGGGCTATTAATCCCAGGTTGGCGGAGGCCTTGGCAGCGTAATGGAGCTGCTGTACGGCCCACTCCGTCCTGGCCTTCGGATTGTTGCGCACGGCCGGGGGCGCAAAGCCGTCGAACAACGTATCGTACGTCGGATGGACCGCAACGAGTTGTCCCTGCAGGTGCGTGGACAGTTCGGTGATTTCGAGTCCGTGCTTCGCCACCTGGCCTTTCAGCTCCTGGGCGTAGGTTTTGCTCTCCGCGGCTTTGGCCAGGTCGATGAAACGCGGATCGGTCGTGGGCAGTTGAATGCCCTTGTATCCCAGGCCGGCGGCCCAGGCACAAATGGAGTCCAGGTTATTGAAGGGCGCCTGGTCTCCAATAAACTGGGCCAGGAAAATGGCGGGGCCTTTGATCGTGCGCATAAAATTATGTGTTTGCGACGCGCTTGTGGCGCGTCATTGAAGGTTCAACGGTATCCACTTTTGATCTGAATGACCCGAGGCGATCACCCGCTCGATGAAGGCCATTCCTCTTACTCCATCCGTAATCCCCGGATAGTCCAGGGATTCGGGACTGGGTGTCTTGCCTTCCATATCGGACAAAATGCATTCCCCCACATTCCTGTACAGGTTGGCAAAAGCCTCGAGGTACCCTTCAGGATGTCCCGGTGGGGTTCTCGTATTGTGTCGGGCGTAAAATCCATTGTATCCGGCTCCCGTCCGGTGGATCTCCGCGGGTTTCTCGAGCCATTTGAGGAGGAGGGTATTGGCGTCGGCCTGCTGCCATTCGAGGCCGCCCAGTTCTCCATATACCCGGATGCGGATGTTGTTTTCTTCACCCGCGGCAATCTGCGTTGCCATCAGGATACCGCTGGCTCCCCCTTTGAAGCGCAGGAGCACCGACCCGTCGTCATCCAGGCGCCGCCCCGGAACAAACGTATGAATATCCGCGTTCAGTTGAGAGACCTGCAGGCCGCTGACATATTCGGCGAGGTTGAAAGCATGCGTGCCAATATCGCCCATAGCCCCGGCGATACCGCTTTGCTTGGGATCCGTCCTCCACGCGGCTTGCTTGTTGCCGCTTTCTTCCTTCTTACTCAACCACCCTTGCGGATATTCCACGTATACCTTCCGTATGGTTCCCAGGCGTCCATCCGCAATGATGGACCGGGCCTCTTTCACCATGGGGTAACCGGTGTACGTATGCGTCAAACAAAAACGTTTCCCGCTGCTCATGACGATTTTTTCCAGGGCGAGGGCCTCCGGAAGCGAAAAGGTCATTGGCTTGTCCAGGATGACATGGAAACCATTTTCCAGGGCCATCCGGCTGGGGTCGAAGTGAACGTGATTGGGGGTTACGATGCTGACCACCTGAATCCGCTGGTCCGCGGGGAGACTGGATTCCTTATTGAACAGTTCCTGGTACGAAGCGTAGATCCGCTCGGGGACGAGCCCCAATGCAGCCCCGCTGGACTTCGACTTGTCCGGGTCGCTGCTGAAGGCGCCCGCTACGAGGTCGTACATACCATCGAGACGCGCTGCAATCCGGTGGACCGCGCCGATGAAGGCGCCTTGCCCCCCGCCGATCATACCGAGGCGTAGTTTTTGTTGCATGCAATAAAACTAATGAAATCTTTTCGGACTCGCTTTGGCGAGGGAGAAAACCAGGAATTTCGCCTTCGGCCACGCCGCGTTCAGCACTTTCAGAATCGCTGCGACCGTCGTACCGGTAGTTACGATGTCGTCGATCAAAAGGATACGATCGGCGGCGACGGTTCCCCGGATATAATATACCCCCTTCAACTCATCCACGCGCAGCCGCTTTGAATGCAAGTCCCGGAAGGGCACCGTCACCTGCCGTTTTCCCAATAAAGTCGGGCAGTATATGCCGTCACAAACCAGCGCAATTTCCCGGCCGAGCGCATCCAGGGAAGTACATTCAATTCCCGGATCCCGCTCGTCGTGATGCAGGGCGCGTAGGATCATCGTGCCCCGGGGTAGCCGTTTCAGCGCCGCCAGGGCACATTCGATCCAAATTCCCGTATCGGGACTGATACCATATTTGAATCTGATCAAACTGCGCGACAGCGCATCCGGCCCTGTTTCAACCGGAAAATAGTAGCACAAATAAATATGCGGACACGTCCGCCCCCCATAGTAAATCCGCCCACGCATGCGGGCAAACTACCTTATTTTAGCCCAAAAATCCCTTGACCTCCGAAGTCATCCGCTGCGCCCAGGTGCCCGTACAAGTGCCTATAGAAGCCATCATGGCCGAAGTCAGCGCACTCCCTTCCTATTGGAAGGCCCACCTCAACACGGCCCATTATATGGGGGACTGGACCGTGCTATCCCTGAGGGCCCCCGGGGGAAACGCGGACTTTATCGCGGGGGATTCGATGGGCGAGGCCCCTTACGCGGATACGCCCCTCATGGAACAAACACCCGGGATCAAGGAATTAATGGACTCCTTACCATTCACCCCCAAAGGTGTCCGCCTGCTCCGCCTGTCTCCGGGCTCCCACATTAAGGAACACCGCGATCAAGACCTGGCTTTCGAGCAGGGAGAGGTCCGTCTCCATTTTCCCATCCTTACTCATCCGGAGGTGGCGTTCGTGGTGGACGGAGAAAGGATATCCATGAGGGCGGGGGAATGCTGGTACATCAATGCCAACCTGCCTCACAGCGTTTCCAACCCGGGCCCCGGCGAAAGGATACACCTGGTCGTTGACGGACCGGTAACCGAATCGCTTCGGGGCTGGTTCGAGCGGGCGGAAAAGAGATACAGCACCGTCGCCGGCCCCGCGGGTGAAGAAGAGGCCATTATCCGGCAACTGCGCCTGATGAATACAGTAACCTCTTTGAAACTCGCGGACGAAATGGAGGCTGCGCTTGCGAAAAAACCGGATCACTGGTATCCAACGGCACTCGTTGACGAGCACAATTGCGAGTGGATGGACCTACAAGACCTGCCCTTCACCGACCCTTTTTTCCACGAAACCCTGAGCCGCGCCAAACAAAAACCATGTAAGGTACTCAGCACCCTTTCGTTCTTGTCCGAATGGGCTGTCCCTCATGTTCCTCCTTCAGCATTTATATTCCACGTGTCGCGCTGCGGGTCGACCCTGATCACCCAACTCCTGGGCCTGGACCCCCTAAACATCACGCTTGCGGAAGTTCCTTTCCTGGATCAATTGCTGAGGGCCGGCCGGTCCATCCGGGACGCACTCCACTTTTACGGGCAGCGACGGGGTGGCAATGAAAAGAAGTTATTCATCAAAACCGACAGTTGGCACATCTGTTTTTACTCCCAGCTCAGGGAGTGGTATCCGGAGGTTCCCTTTTTTCTTTTATATCGTTCCCCGGAAGAAGTCCTTCATTCGCATCAGAAACGGAGGGGGATGCAGTCGGTACCAGGCATCGTCGAACCATCCATCCTTTGGGGAGAAGACCCACCTGTTGCAGACAACCTGGATGCCTATATGGCGAAAGTATTGGGCGTGTACTTCCGACGGTTCCTCGACATAGCCGCCTCCGACAAAAATGCTTACCTGGTCAATTATGCCGAAGGCATCCCACAAATTGTTGAAAAGATAGCATTCCTTACAAATACCGAGATAACGCCCACCTTGCGCGCCAGAATGCAAGAACGCAGCGGCTATCACGCCAAATTCCCCGATCAGCGATTTTCGGAAATACCCGGCGACGGGTTCCCCTCGGAGATGATGGCGCCATTGCACGAACTATACGCCCGCCTTGAGGCCCTTCGCCTGCCATAATTCCATAAAGAAGACGCCGAGCTTTTCGATGGATTCCGCAGGGTCCTCAAGGTCGGTATCAAGGATCAAGTCTGCATCGTCGGGCGCCTCATAGGGGTCGTTCACCCCTGTCAGGCCCAGGAGCTTGTCAGGGTGACCATCCGGGAGGAAAGCACGCGCGTAGAGCCCCTTGGTATCGCGCTTCAACAGTTCGGCTATGGAACAGCGGACCCATACCGTATGGGCCTCGCGCAACGCCTTCCGTGCGGAGGCGTAAGGGTTGATCGCTGCGATAATGGCCGGCTCGCCCTTTTGCAAGAAGCCGTTAGCGACTTCCCCCAAACGCCGGATCTGTTCGCGCCGGTCCTCCGGCGAAAAACCCAGGTTCCATCCGGGCATACGCCGGTAGACATCCCCATCGATCACCCTGAGGGAAATTCCCCGGCGAGACAACCAGATACGCAAGCCTTCGGCCAGTGTCGTTTTTCCGGCCCCCGAAAGGCCCGTCAGTTGAATCAGTATCATGCGGCGGCCGGCAAAATAGGCCATTTTTCACTAGGTTTGCCCGATGCCGTTCCGCAAACTCAACAACCTCATTGGCTGGGCCGTCTGCTTTGCCGCCTGCACCGTTTACCTGATGACCATGGAAGCCGGCGGCAGCTTTTGGGACTGCGGGGAATTCATCTCCTGCGCCACCAAAGTGCAGATTCCACACCCGCCGGGAGCCCCGCTATTCGTCCTGCTTGGCCGCCTGTTCGTATACGTACTGCCAACCAACCCGGCGAGAGCCGTCAATACCCTATCCGCGCTCGCCAGCGGATTTACCATCCTCTTTCTATTTTGGACCATCACCCATTTTGCGCGGAAATGCATAACAGACGTTCCGACGATCATGCTTGCAGGCGTGGTGGGCGCTCTCGCTTTTGCCTTTTCCGACTCCTTTTGGTTTTCTGCGGTGGAAAGCGAGGTCTATGGATTATCGTCCTTTTTTACCGCCCTCACCATTTGGGCCGCCCTGAAATGGGAAGACAGCAACGATGACCGCTGGATCGTCCTCGTTTTCTTCCTGATCGGCCTCGGGGCCGGCGTTCACGAGTTGAGCATCCTGACCATTCCCACGGTAGTCATGATCTATTACTTCCGGCGTTGGAAGGCTACCTGGATGGGAGGAATCCTGGCCTTCCTGGCGGCCTGCGTCGTGACGGGCTTCGTACAGATCGTGGTCCTCCAGAAGACCATATTCTGGGGCAGCGACCTGGATGTATTTTTTGTCGATCACTGGGGCTTGCCGCTGTTTTCGGGATTTGCGACATTCTTCGCCCTAATCGGGGCGGCGATCCTGATACCCCGGAAAAACCTGGCCCTTTGGTGTCTCGCTTTCCTATTACTCGGTTATTCCACCTACGTCACTCCGATGGAACGCTCCAACGCAGAGCCCGCCATCGATATGTACAAAGTGGACAACCCCGTCAACCTCTCCGGCTACCTGGGCCGGGATCAATATGGAGACTATCCCCTCATCCGGGGTCAACAATTCACCGCCCGTCCGCGTCGATATGTCCAGGATGGAAATCAATACGCTTACCTCAACGGGAAATACGAAATCACCGGCCAAAATGAAAATCCGGTATACGACGCCGCCGATAAAATGTGGCTTCCCCGCATATGGGACAACAGCAACGATCAAAGCCACGCCGACTTTTATGCCGAATGGCTGGGTATTGGTAAGGACTCCACGGGCGCCTATTCCCGCGCTCCAAACCAATGGGATAACCTCACGTGGTTCCTGACCTACCAACTCAACTGGATGTACTGGAGGTATTTCTTTTGGAATTTTTCAGGCAGGCAAAACGATTTGGAGGGATTTGGAAATCCCCGCGACGGGAACATCATTACGGGTATAAATCCCCTCGACCGGATTTGGCTGGGAGACCAAAAGGCCATCCCCGAGAGTGCCCATACCGGAAGGAACCGCTTGTTTGCCCTTCCCTTGCTTCTCGGAATGTTGGGGTTCCTCTTTCAATGCAGGCGCAAACCCGGGGACTGGATCGTCGTCGGAGCCCTATTCTTTTTTACCGGCCTGGCCATCGTCCTGTATTTGAACCAACCGGGCAACCAACCCCGCGAAAGGGACTATGCTTTCGTGGGTAGCTACTATGCGTTTTCCATTTGGATCGGTTTGGGCGTATGCATGGCCGGCCGCCTCGCACGCTGGTTTTGTTTATTTGTCCCCATCCTGATGGCCTTCCAGGAGTGGCCTGACCACGACCGCGGCCATAAAACGCTGCCCCTGTCCATAGCCACCGATTACCTGCAAAGCTGCGCTCCCAATGCCATCCTGTTCACCTTTGGAGACAACGACACCTATCCCTTGTGGTACGCCCAGGAAGCCATGGGGGTGCGACCGGACATACGCGTGATCAATACCAACCTCCTCGGCTTCGATTGGTGCATAGACAAATTGAGACGGCGGGTCAATGACAGTGATCCCATCGATCCGATCTGGACACAGGAGCAAGTGGCAGGAGAAAGGAGGGATGTGATTTACGCCACGGAAGACACCGGCATGACCGACCTGGAAAAGATGATGCGCGAAGCCGGAGACACCTATTCCTCTCACCTTGTCAGCGTGCCCGTCGATACCGCCCTGGTCCGCAGGAACGGCACCGTCGATCCGGGGGACGCCATCGAAACCAGGCTGACCTTCCGCATTCCCCACAGCGCCCTCGAAAAAGGAGACGCGGTACTGCTGAACATTATTGCCGCCAACCACTGGAAACGCCCCATCTACTTCACCTACCCCGACGAGGACCTGGGCTTTGGAGGCTATCTCCGCCAGGATGGCCTTACCTACCGGCTCGTGCCCGTGTTGAACGACCCCGTGCATATCGCCTGGATGCAGGACAAGCTGCTGAACGTCTTTACCTTCGGCAACGCCCGGCGACCCGGGGTCTACTTCGATGAGGAAAACCGGCATCACCTGCTCACGCTGAGACAAGCCTGTGTCAACCTGGCTTCCGCGCTGCTCAATGCAGGCCACTCCTCGGACGCCGCAAAGGTCTTGGAGAAATGCGACCGCAACATGGATCCCGGAAATATGCCCTATGGAATGTGCAGCCGCTACGGAAACTACCACAACCGGACCTCCGAGCGCTTTGCTGCTCTCGCCTATGCGGCCGGAGACGTCGAACTGGCGCGGAAAGTTTCGGCATCCCTTCGCCTGGATTGCACGCAACAAATCACCTATTACGCAAGCCTGCCGTCGTGGAGAAAGCCTCCCGGCAACTCGCTGGAGTACGAGGCGCAAACCGCGGGGGACATCCTGAAGAATCTGGATTCCCTCCAAAAGAAATTCGATTCCGGGCCGCAGGCGGGGCGCTTGCGCTAAGGG
>CAZJDB010000211.1:0-2219 GCA_964544695.1 uncultured Chitinophagaceae bacterium | reverse complement strand
TGATTTAAAAAGAAACAAGGGATGTTAGGATGGGGCGGAAAAAAACGGGTTCGGGCTTTGGCTTTCCTGGAGGGCGATATGCATTCGCACCTGCTGCCGGGAATAGACGATGGAGCGGCTGATGAACCGGGTGCCCTTTCCCTGATTCGTTCCCTCAAGGAATTGGGTTATGAACGCCTCGTTACCACGCCTCATATTTACAGCGAGCTATATCCCAACACACGGGAGTCCCTTCAAAGCGCCCATGACCGATTGAAGCCGGTCCTGGATTTCCCCCTCCGTTATGCCGCCGAATATTACCTGGATGACCACGTTGACAGCCTTTTACAATCAGGGGAGCCCCTCCTGACCATTCATGAAAATTGGGTGCTCACCGAAATTTCCTTCATCCAACCGCCGCCTGACCTTGACCGTCGGTTATTCGACCTGCAGATGGCCGGTTACAAGCCTATCCTGGCCCATCCCGAACGCTATACCTATTGGCAGGGGAACAAACAGGTCTTTGGCGAATTCAAGGAAAAGGGCATGCTCCTCCAGGTCAACCTCCTGTCCTTAACGGGATATTATGGGCGGGCGGCAATGGATACTGCGCGCTACCTGATCCGCGAAGAAATGGTGGATCTTGCCGGAACCGATTGTCACCATGAACGACATATTGCCATACTGCAGAAGGAGGCTTCCGTCCTGGCGAAGTGGCTGGAACCGCTCGTCAGGAAGGGAAAGCTCCTGAACCCCTTGGTCTAGGGGAGGGTTCGGTTCCTAAATGCGCTAGATTTGTACGGCATGGAATCACACGAAAAAATCTATGTGGCCGGACACCGGGGAATGGCTGGGAGCGCACTTCTCCGCCACTTGACTACGCTTGGTTACCGCAACCTGGTCACACGCACCTCCGCAGAACTGGACCTTAGGGATCAGGCGCGGACACACGCCTTTTTCCGTCAGGAGCGACCCGATTATGTTTTCCTGGCGGCCGCCAAAGTTGGTGGGATCATGGCCAATGATCGGTTCAGGGCCGACTTTATTTACGACAACCTCATGATCCAAAGCAATGTGATCCATGCGGCCCGGGAGGTTGGCGTAAGGAAGCTCCTTTTCCTTGGCTCTTCCTGCATCTATCCCAAGCTGGCCCCCCAACCCCTGAAGGAAGAATACCTGCTGACGGGCCTTCTGGAACCCACCAATGAACCGTACGCCGTCGCTAAAATTGCAGGTATCAAAATGTGTGATGCTTACAGGAGTCAATACGGCTGCGATTTCATTTCGGCCATGCCCACCAATCTGTATGGTCCGAACGATAATTACGACCTCAACCAGTCGCACGTGCTACCTGCCCTTATACGGAAATTCCACGAAGCCAGGGAGCAGGGTTCGGAATCGGTAGTGGTTTGGGGTACCGGAGCCCCAAGGCGCGAATTCATGCACGTGGATGACCTGGCCGACGCCTGTATTTTCCTGATGGACCAGTACAGCGCAGGGGGGCCGGTCAATATCGGTGTAGGTGAAGACCTCACGATAAAGGAGCTCGCCGGGATGATTCAGGAGATCGTCGGATTCCGGGGTAACATGGTATTTGATACATCAAAACCCGACGGTACACCCAGGAAGCTCATGGACATCTCCAAACTAAGTGCCATGGGATGGAAGGCCCGCATCAGTCTGAGGGAAGGCATTGCGGACGTGTACTCAAATTTTAGTACTTTGCCGCATGCAAAAAGTCATTTTGGTGGATGAGACGGATGGGGAGGTGGGCGTAATGGAAAAGATGGAAGCGCACCGGCAGGCGTTGCTTCACAGGGCCTTCAGCATTTTCATATTCAATGGACAGGGAGAGATGCTATTACAACGTCGGTCCTTGAAGAAGTACCACTCGGGGGGACTATGGACCAATGCTTGCTGCAGCCATCCCGCTCCCGGCGAGTCCTTGCTCCACGCTGCCCAGCGTCGCTTGCAGGAAGAGTTGGGATTTTCCGTTCCGCTGGAAAAAGTATTCGACTTCATTTATCGGGCGCCCCTGGACAACGGCCTTACAGAATACGAATTCGATCATGTATTCAGGGGGATATACGATGGAGGCGTGGAACCCGATCCCGAGGAAGTTTCCGAGGTTTGTTTTATGACTATGGATAATATCCGCGCCTCGCTGGAGGCGCATCCGGAGCAATATACCGCGTGGTTTTCTATCGCTTTTTCAAAACTGACTTCTTCTTTCCAACGGG
>CAZJDB010000210.1:0-2010 GCA_964544695.1 uncultured Chitinophagaceae bacterium | reverse complement strand
CCGCAGGCCTACATCCATCCCGTTCCCCATTGCAGTTTCGTGCGGGGGGCGGAAAATGCGGCATTCCTTCAAAAGCGGTACGAGGCATTGACGGCGCACCCGCTGTATCATGGCATGGAATTCACACAGGATACTGCCGTGATGAAGGAGTGGTTCCCCCTGGTGATGGAGGGGCGCGATCCGCACGAAGTAGTCACGGCAACGCGTATGCGCACGGGTACCGACGTGGACTACGGCGCCCTGACACATATCCTGCTGGATTCGCTGAAAGGAACTGACGGCTTCACCATTCACTATTTCAGCCGGGTCCAGGATATAAAAAGAGAGGGGAAAAATTGGGTCCTCCGCGTACGGGATGAAAAGACCGGCGCTCACCAGGAAGTGCCCGCCGCGTTTGTCTTCCTGGGCGCGGGCGGGGGATCGCTGCACCTCCTTCAGAAATCGGGCATACCCGAGGGGCGTGGATATGCGGGATTCCCCGTGAGTGGGGTTTGGTTGCGCTGCGACAACCCGGCTATTGCGGCCCGGCATCACGCAAAAGTGTATGGAAAAGCAGAGTCCGGTTCACCTCCCATGTCGGTGCCTCACCTGGACACGCGACACGTGGAAGGTAAGGTATCCATCCTGTTCGGCCCTTACGCAGGCTTTTCGACGAAGTTCCTCAAACATGGTTCCTTCCTGGACCTGTTTGGTTCCATAGACATGGAGAATATCCTGCCCCTCCTGGCCGTGGGCCGTGACAATTTTGCCCTGGAAAAATACCTGGTAGGTCAGGTGCTGGAATCGATGGAGGAAAGGTTGGCTGCGCTGCGTGCTTTCTTTCCACATGCGGAGAAGGATGACTGGAGGCTGGAGGTGGCGGGCCAACGCGTGCAGATCATCAAAAAGGATCCCACGCATGGGGGTATCCTGGAGTTCGGTACTGAATTGGTCGGGTCCGCCGACAATTCGATCATCGGGATGCTGGGCGCCAGCCCGGGGGCGTCGACGGCGGTTGCCGTCATGGTGCATGTCGTGGAGCGTTGCTTTCCTAAGCTGACGGCACTGCTGCCGGAATTCATTCCCTCATATGGGCAAAACCTGATTACTGATACCGCGCTGACTTTGAAGGTCCGCGCTGAAACGGCCGAAGTGCTACATATATGATTACGGCATACTTGTTATATACGGGGCCCGACGGGCATTCCCATGTGACGAAGGGGAGCATCCGGGATAATGCGAAGCTGGCGGCGGAATCCGTTTTGTTCCAGGAGACGCCCGCGCATTCCAGCCTGGACTGGCACAACGATCCGATTCCGCAATACGTGCTTACGCTGTCGGGTACCCTCGAATTTAGGGTGCACTCGGGCGAGACCTTTGTGCTCCATCCGGGGGAGGTGTTGGTGGCTACCGATCATACGGGCACGGGGCACCAATGGCGCCTCATAGACGATCAGCCCTGGAGGCGGGTGTATGTCGTGTACAAAACGGGGGAGGATACGCAATTTGTGGCCGATGAATAAGAAGGTATTGGCGATATGCGGGAGTGTTAGGGCGCAGTCGACCAACAAACAATATATCGAGCTCATCGCCAGATTGGCGGAAGAACCGGAGGTTTTGCGGGGTGGAGAGGGCTGGGAGGTGTCGATGTTCGAGGGCCTGGCGGGGTTGCCTGCTTTCAACCCGGACATTGTAGAGCCGCCACCCGACGTAGCTGATTTTTATGCGAAGGTCGCCGGGGCGGATGGTGTGCTCATCTGTACTCCCGAATACGCCATGGGCCCACCCGGTGTTTTAAAGAATGCGATCGATTGGACTGTGGGGGTCAGTGCTTTTTCTCATCGTCGGGTATTCCGACGAATCATACATTACCCTCCGAGCGTTCCCTAAGAATGTATGGTCGCTCATAGAAATGACCGATCGTTGAGCAAATTCACCCTTTTGGTTACCTTTCCATTTTACTTGGTTAAACGAATTATTGCCTTCAGACCTGACAGGTAAAGCACTTTAATTATTTTTCATGTTGCCGTG
>CAZJDB010000209.1:0-10715 GCA_964544695.1 uncultured Chitinophagaceae bacterium | reverse complement strand
CCGTCAGGCTCTTGTACTTCGTTTAGTTCGGTCATCATCATCACCTTAATATCGGTAGCAATCTTGTCAAGTAGCCCGCATAATATCCCAAGAAAGCATCCGACTTCAGCAATATTATCCCTAACGGTATGCCATGCAATCAGGGGTTGAGCAAGTCCAAGTTTGTTCATCAATCCTTCCTGTACAGCAAGCCCTTTCTCACCCAACGACGCAAGCGTGCCGACTGCGCCCCCAAATTCGCCGGTTAGTACCCGCGTTTTCATTTGTTCGAGCCGCTCAAGCTGCCTTTTAATTCCCGCAAGCCATACTGCAACCTTGAAACCAAATGTCATTGGAATAGCTTGCTGAAGATTACTACGGCCTACCATCGGTGTGTCCCGGTATTTTTTAGCAAGGGAGGTCAACGCTTCGTCAACCGACTTCAAATCCTGTTCTATAAATAGAAGAGAGGCGCGAATTTGCAGTACCGTGGCTGTATCTGTAATATCCTGCGTTGTAGCACCCCAATGGCTCCATTGTCCCAAATTGTTTTTGCAAAGTGCAGTTAGTTGTTCTACCACCGGAAGCACCGGATAGCCTACGTGTTCAGTAGCAGACTTTAACTTGCCAAAATCCAGCTCTGCTGCATTGCAATGCGCTGCAATTTCAACAGAAGCTTCCTTCGGAATAATGCCAAGTTCACCCTGTGTTAATGAAAGGGCTTTCTCAACATCAAGATAGCTTTGAATCCGGTATTGGTCGGACCAAATTTCCCGCATCGCGCTTGTACTGAAAATGTCACGATAAATATCTGAATCTATTGAAGTCGCGTTGCTATACATAGGTATATGTTTATGTGAAATTGTCGCTTTTCGGAAACGATTATGTTACTTTAAAAAATCATCAAGATAAACTAGTATTGTTTTCGTCTGCATCATCAGGCTGACATGGCTCTGAGAGGGAACGACGGCCAGATGCGATTTTGGCATCGGTCCCAGATCGGCAGATACCCCGCCTCCCAATAGTTGATACGTTTTTGCCAATTCAATTTTATCCAGGCCGTCATTGTCGCCTGAGATAATCAATACCGGCATTGGCAATTTTGCAACATTGGCGTCACCCATGTCGAATGGCGTCGCAACAAAGGCAAGCATCTGTTCCAGCCACTTTGTCCATTTTGTTTTGTCAGGCGCTACCGCATCGTATGCCGTTTGTATGGGAGAATTCGTAAAAAATTCAGGCTTAAAATTCTTAAACGCATTCGTTACTGCAGGCAACCAACCACTACTTTTATAAGTCGAGGAAATGATCACCAATTTTCTTACCCGTTTAGGGCTTTGGATTGCCAACTGATAAGCCACGGAGCCGCCCATACTATATCCAGTAACATCTGCGCTGTCGATTTTTAAATAGCTCATTACTCCTTCCACATCACTTGCCAGTGTGGGAAAGTCCAATTTTCTGTCTGAATACGGCGTATGCCCATGTCCTTGCAATTCAATGGCAATTACTTTCCTTGTTTTTGACAGTTCAGGTATTAATTGGCCCCAATTCATACCAATGGTATAAAAGGCGCCATGCAGTAAAACGATGGGCCTACCCTCACCATATACTTCGTAATAAACTTTAATACCATTAACTGGCACGTATCCACTGTCAGCAGGATTACTCAGTTGCCCATTAGACTCAAAAACTGAGAAAATGAACATAACAATTATTAGTAGCGGTTTTGATACAGTAGATGCTGTAAATACTCGTTTCATAAAACGTTAGTTGAGTTAAATATTTGATGGGCAACGCGATGAGGTCGGAGTGCGAGGGGGAAATTTACGGTTCATTGCCCGTAAATGAAAAATAGGATTTTCTTAAAGAGCCTATATAACCGCGTCCAAATCAGTTATAAAAACATTTTAGGAAAACCCTATTTTAATTTCGTTGCCCAACCTGGATTCGAACCAAGACACTCAGATCCAGAATCTGACGTACTACCATTATACTATTGGGCAAGGGCTCCGGACCGCGACCGCACCGGGTGTGCGGAGTGCCGCGATTTACGGGTGGCAAATATACGTATTTTTGGAGAAATACACCTACCATGAATTACCGTTTATTGGGAAACACCGGATTGAAAGTATCGGAATTATGCCTGGGCGCCATGACGTTCGGCGGAAACGTTGGCATATGGGCCGCCATTGGGAATGTACAGCAAGAAGAAGTAAACGCCTTGATCAAGCGATCGGTTGAGGCGGGGATCAATTTCATCGACACGGCGAATGTATACAGCGCGGGGCTTAGCGAAGAATTGACGGGCAACGCGATCCGGCAGTTAGGTCTGAAACGGGACGAGCTGGTGATCGCCACCAAGGTCAGGGGCAAGATGGGAGAGGGGCCCAACGGGTCGGGCCTGACGCGCAAACACATTATGGAGCAAGTGGAGAAAAGCCTGGAAAGGTTGCAGCTTGATTACATAGACCTGTATCAGATTCATAGTTACGATCCGTTGACCCCACTGGAGGAAACGTTGCGTACGCTGGATGACCTGGTGCGCAGCGGTAAGGTGCGTTATGTTGGTTGCAGCAACCTGGCGGCCTGGCACCTGATGAAAGCTCTTGGGATTTCGGAGCGGGAGCATTTGGAAAAATTCGTGTCGATTCAAGCCTATTATACGATTGCGGGACGGGACCTGGAAAGGGAGATCATCCCTTTGTTGCTGGACCAGAAGCTGGGGTTGTTGGTATGGAGTCCTTTGGCCGGAGGGTTGTTGAGCGGGAAGTTCGACCGGAATGCGGCTCCGGGGGACAGTCGTAGGGCAAGTTTCGATTTTCCGCCGGTCGATAAGGAGAAGGCCTTTGATATTGTGGATGCGATGCGACCCATAGCTAAGGAAAAAGGGGTCTCGGTGGCGCAGGTGGCGCTGAGGTGGTTGCTTTACCAGCCGGGAGTTTCTTCGGTGATCATCGGGGCGAAAAGGATGGAACAGCTGGAGGATAACCTGAAAGCGCCGGACGTGGAGCTCAGCGTGGCCGAACTGGAGCAGCTCGGTGCGGTCAGCGCACTGAGGCCCGAGTATCCGGGATGGATGCTGGAACGCACAGGCGGGGACCGGCGGTGAGGCGCCCCGGATGCGAAGCAAAAGGCAGCGCGGGTCACTCCGTCCGGAGGCTCTTCGCAGGATTCGCCATCGCGGCGCGGACGGTGTGGTACATGACCGTCAACAGTGTGATGAACAAGACCGCCAAAGCCGAGAATACGAAGGGCGAAACCGTTATGCCCGTGTTGTAGTGGAAAATCTTGAGCCACTTGTTCATGAAGAAATACGCCACGGGAAATGCGATAAGACAGGACAGCCCCACGAGGAATACGAAGTTCCGTGTAAGTAGTGGGATGATCTGGCTCAGCTCCGCACCCATGACTTTCCGGATGCTGATCTCCTTGGACCGTTGTTCGGTGATGTAGGAAATCAGGCCCAGGAGACCCAGGCAGGTGATAAGGACGGTCAGCAAGGAAAAGGCGGAAAATATTTTGCCCCTTTTCTGGTCGGCTTCGTATTGGGAATCGAAGTTCTGGTCCAGGAATTTGTATGCGAAGGGGAGGTCGGGGAAAAGGGTCTTCCAGTTTTTTTCGATGCCTGCCAGGGAGGCGGGGATGTTCTTTCCGTCGAGCTTTACCTGGAGATTCCGGTTGTTGGGGTTGTAGAAAAACAACAAAGGTTCGATGGGGCTATAGAGGGACTTCAGGTTGAAGTCCTTGACCACCCCAATGACCTGAAGGTAGAAACTGCTGGTATCCCCCGGGAACTTGATTTTTTTACCGATGGGGTCGTTTCCCCAGCCAAAGGTCTTCACCATGTTTTCATTGACGATGATGCTCCGGAGGGTATCGGGTAAGCCGGTAAAGTTGCGCCCTTTGACGAGTTTTATCCCAAGGGTCTTGAAATAGTTTTCATCGATGGCGTAATTGTCTATGCCTTTGCTCGTATATCCGTCCTTGGTCTCGATGCGGTAGAGGTTGAAGCCGTTGTTATTGGCGCCAGGGAAAGATTGACCCGTGCTGACAGAGAGGACCCCGGGGACCGAAGCCAGTTCATCCTTGAACGACTGGAGCTTGCCGCTGATATCCTGGCCGGTATTGGCAGCCAGGGTTACAACCTGGGCTTTGTCGAAACCCAGGTCGATGCGGCGCAGGAACTGCAATTGCTTGTAGACGACCAGGGTGCAGATCAGCATGGTCATGGATATGGTGAACTGCAAGACGATCAAGACACGGCGCAGGGTGGCATTGCTGGAGCTTTTGGAAAGGCTGCCTTTCAGCACGCTTATGGGATTGAAGTGGGAAAGATAGAAGGCGGGGTAGCTGCCTCCGGCCAGGCCTACGAAGACGATGATGCACAAAAGGATCCCTAGTGTATCGGGCCGGAACAGGCTCCCGAATAAGATGTGCTTCCCGGAAATCGTGTTGAAACTGGGTAACAGCAGGGCGATCAGGCCCAGGCTGATCAAAAGGGCCAAAAGGGCGCAAATGGTGGATTCCATGAGGAATTGGAGGACCAATTGGCGCTTGGAAGACCCGGTGACTTTCCGGATACCGATTTCCTTGGCCCTGCGGGCGGAACGGGCCGTGGTGAGGTTCATATAATTGATACAGGCGATGAGGAGCATGAACAGTGCAACGGCGGAAAAGGTGTAGATATACGTCATGCTGCCAACGTCCTCTGGCTCGCCCTGGTAATCGGAATGTAGGTGGATGGAGGTGATGGGCTGGACCTGGTAGTGGATTTTGACCTTGTATTCGGCGAAAATGGAGGCCATGTACTTGTCATAATAGGGTAGTAGTTTTCTTTGAAAGGCCCAGGGATCCGAATGGGGGCGCAGCAGGACATAGGTTATCATACCGAAACCTCCCCAATTGTCGGCGAAGTCCTTGGGCAGGGTGCTGTTCGAGATCAGGATATTGAACCGAATATGGGAATTTTCGGGTGGGTCTTTGAGCACACCTGTGATTTTAAACGGTTTGCCCTTGATGTCGATCAGGGTTTTGCCAACGATACCGAAATGCTTGCCGAAATATTTATCCGCAATAGATTCGGTCAGGACCATGCTGTTGGGCTCGACCAGGGCGGTATTGGGATCCCCCTCCAGGAGGGGGTAGGTAAATACCCGGAACAGGTTGGAGTCTACCACGTAGACTTTCTCGATGTAAAAGCGGTTGTCCCCATTGCGGTACATGACTTTTCCATTGGACACGAAGCGGACGGCTTCTTCTACTTCGGGGAAATCCTTTTTCAGGACGGGCCCCAGGGGATACTGTGTGATGGCCCAGTGCATGGTGTCCTTGTCGGGCTCCTTGATGTATGAATTGATGCGGTAAATACGGTCCGCTTTTTCATGAAAACGATCGAAGCTGAGTTCGTCCTTGACGTAAAAGATCAGGAACAGGCTAAAGGTAATGCCCAGGGTCAATCCCAGGATGTTGAGCAGGCTATACCATTTATCCCTTGCGAGGTTCCGCAAGGATACACGCAGGAGGTTCTTGAACATGCATTATCCGTTTCAGGAAATGTACGACATTTTACGTACGTCCCGCGTTCCTACCTGGAAAAATTGTTGCCAAGTTTCCTAGTTCGACCGCTGACTGCTTCAGATTAGCGGCTGTCGAGGCCAATGCCTCGGGGAGCCCCATGGGTTCCGGGGTGATGGACAAAAGGGCGTCGAAACAGGGGCTCAGGGGCTCGAATTGTATCCTGCCGCCCAGGCCGATGACGGGGATTTTCAACGCGCGTGCGGCGCATGCGACTGCGTAGGGCGCCTTTCCCCGGAGGGTCTGGGCGTCGAGGCTGCCCTCTCCCGTGATAACGAGGTCGGCTTTGGATAAAGCTGCGTCGAACCCTGTCGCTTGCAAAAAATATTCGGCGCCAGGTTGAAGACGCGCATTCAGGAAGACAAAAAGTCCCGCGGCTACGCCCCCCGCGGCGCCTCCGCCTGTAACGGAAGCCATGTCCTTCCCGGTCGCCCGGAGCGCCTCATCGCGCCAGGTCTGTAGGAATCCTGATAAAATGCGGACGTCTCCGGGGCCCGCCCCTTTTTGGGGTGCATATACGGGTGCTGCACCCTCGGGACCAAGGAGGGGATTGTCCACGTCACAAAGGACCGTAAACGTAGTCCGGGCAACCCTGGGATCCAATCCCGACAGGTCGATATGGTCCAAATGCACGAGGTTTAGGGGAATGGGCAGCAGCATGGTTCCGGAGGTATCGAAGTAGCGCATGCCCAATGCATATAAAATCCCGGCACCCCCGTCCACGGTGGCGGAGCCTCCAATGGATAGAAGGATTTCGCGGGCCCCCCGGTCCAGGGCGGCGCGGATCAATTCACCCGTCCCGATGGTGGAGGCATGCATGGGATCCCGTTCCGGAATCAACCGAAGGCCGGACGCATCGGCCATTTCGATGATGGCGGTATTCCCGTCGGTGGTGAGCCCGAATGAGGAGTCGATCACCCTGCCCATAGGGTCATGGACGGTAGCCTGGATCTCCGTGGCATGCAAGTGTTCCGAGAGCAACATGCCCGTCCCGTCTCCCCCGTCTCCAACGGGGAAGCATTCGGTTGTGCAGGACAAGCGACTGGCTAGCAGGCCATCCTGGATAGCCCGGGCGACCTCCGGGGCGCTCAGGCTGTTTTTAAAGGCGTTCGGCGCGATC
Organism: uncultured Chitinophagaceae bacterium; assembly: GCA_964544695.1. Taxonomy (GTDB): domain Bacteria; phylum Bacteroidota; class Bacteroidia; order Chitinophagales; family Chitinophagaceae; genus Dinghuibacter. The sequence continues at coordinate 4,039 of CAZJDB010000209.1, read as the reverse complement.
AGGATATGCATAGCGAAATCAGGTAGACGACCAGAAAAGAGGAGAGGCCCATGATGAGGGTTCCCACCGTATACACTTTCAACATCGTTTTCAAATCCAGCCCCGTGAACCGGGAGATCACCCAAAAGTAGGCATCATTGGCATGGGACAGGACCATGGATCCGCAACCCATGGACAAAACGCAAAGAAGAGGCCCATTTCCCGTGGCTAATCCCAGTGCGGGTAACAGGGGTTTCATGATGGAGGCCGCGGTAATGAGCGCAACGGTAGAAGATCCCTGGGCGGTCTTGAGGCCCGCCGTAAGGAGGAAAGGGAAGGCGATGCCCAAGGTGGAAAGGGGTAAGGCAGCGCCCAATTGTAATCCCAGCTTGGTGGCAGCGAGTATGGCTCCGAAGGAGCCACCCGCCCCGATAATGACGAGTATGCCGCCGGCTTTTTCCACGGCGTCCCGTAATAGATAAGTCGCGCTGGTCCAACCTCCGCCGCCCAACAGTGCGATCACCACCCCGATTAGGAGCGCTATCTCAGGCGTGCCTAAGTTTGAGAGAAAGTCGTCCTCCTGATGCCCGAGGGTAAGGAGGGATTTACCCGCGATCAGGACAATGGGTACGATCACCGGTAAGAAAGCCATGAATACAGAGGGCCCCTTGGGCAGTGGGGCGTCGGGGGTGAGGGAAACGGCTACCGGGCTTGTGCTTTTTCTTCCCGCAAACCTGGCCCAAAGGTGCCCGGCGACAGCGGCGGGTATGGCGACACCTATGCCTGCAAGCATGAGGGCACCAATGGAAAGACCGATCGTAGCTGCCGCCGAGGTGGCGCCCGGGTGCGGAGGTATGAGGCAATGGACCGAATACAACCCCGTAGCCAACGATACGGCCATGACGGAAAGTGGGATGCGCGTTTTTGTAGCCAGGGTTTGGCTTAAGCTGCTGAGTACGATGAATCCGGAGTCGCAAAAAATGGGTAGGCCCACCACAAAACCCGTAATGCTCATCGCGAGGGAGGCGCTTCGCTCCCCTACGACACGCAAAATGAACCCAGCCATCACGCGGGTGCTTCCCCTGTTTTCGAGGACCACGCCAAGGGTGGTCCCCAGGACGATGATCCATCCCAGCTTACCCATGATATCCCCAAAGCCCTCCTTGGCGACGCGGATGACGTCTCCCAGGGGTAGACCGGCGCCGAGGCCTACCAGCAGGCAAGCGAAAAGCAGGGCGAAAAATGCGTGCAGGCGGAACCTGACCGTTAGGATAACGATCGAAATGAGGCCGGCCATCAGCCATGCCAGCGTCTGAAGGAATGGTGGCTGCATTTGCCATAAAAATAAGTAACTTCCCTCATGGCCAGTATTAGACTCAACAGTCCCGCCGGAAAATGGCTCATGGCATCCGCCATTCTCGCCAGTTCGATGGCCTTCATCGACGGGACCGCTCTGAATGTGGTGCTGCCCGCCCTGCAAAAAAGTCTTCACGCGACTGGAGAGGACCTGTTCTGGATACTCAATGCGTATTTGCTGGTCCTCGCGGCGCTCATCCTTATGGGCGGAGCCCTTGGGGACCGGCTGGGACGCAAAAAAATATTCATGGTGGGGATATCCGTTTTCATCCTGGGCTCCGCGGCCTGCGGCTTTTCCCCCAATGTATTTTACCTTATCGCGTTTCGATCCCTTCAGGGTATTGGAGGCGCCCTGATGATCCCGGGGAGCTTGTCTTTGATTTCTTCCTCCATAGACGACCGGGAGAAAGGAAGGGCCATAGGCACCTGGTCCGCGATCACAACCGTGGTGACCATGGGCGGACCCATCCTGGGTGGAGCGCTGGCCGATGCCGGCTTTTGGAGGGGTATCTTTTTCATCAATGTTCCCATCGGCATCGCTGCCCTCATCGTCCTTTGGTTTAAGGTGGCCGAAAGTAAGGAAGAGCATCCCGATCCACGGCTGGATTATTTGGGAGCCCTCAGTATCGCGGTCGGGCTGGCGCTGGTGACCTTTGGATTTCTGCGCGCCCCTTCAAAGGGCTTTGGCGACATTCCGGTGATCGCCGCGTTGGGCGGCGGGGTATTGTTGTTGGGTTTGTTTTTAGCGATCGAGCGCAGGACCGCATATCCCATGATGCCCCTTCGCCTCTTTTCAAATGCTACTTTCAGCGGAGCCAACCTCCTGACTTTTTTCCTTTATGCAGGCCTCGGGGCTGCCATGCTGTTCCTTTCCCTGAACCTGGTGCAGGCCCAGGGGTACAGTCAACTGGAATCGGGCCTGACCTTTCTACCCTTTACCATATTGATGATCACAATAGCGCGCTTTGCCGGCGCCCTGGCCGACCGGGTTGGTCCCAGGATTCTGTTGATCGTGGGTCCCTTTACCGCAGGTGTGGGCATGCTCGGCTTGTCCCTGGTGGGGTTAACGAATGGTCCGGGGGATTATTGGACGACCTTTTTTCCCGGATTCTTAGTGTTCGGTTTGGGGATGGCCTTCACCGTGGCACCCCTGACCACGGCCGTGATGAGTGCCGTGAGCGACGACTTTTCGGGGACGGCATCAGGGGTCAACAATGCCGTGTCCCGCGTGGCAAATGTTTTTGCCAATGCCATATTCGGCGCCCTGGCGGTGTGGTTATTTTCCGGAGCATTGAAAGGCCTCCTATCAGGGATGGAACCTTCGGTTCGCGCCGCGGCACTGGGGCAGGCCGTCGATTTGGGGAATGCACACGTGCCCCCCACAGCGAGTTTCACCCAGGCGACCGAAATCGCGAAGGCCTACCGCCTGGGCTTCGTTCAAACGTACCAGACAATCCTGCGCATTGCGGCAGGGCTCGCGTGGCTGGGCGCTTTGATGGGGGCGTTGTTCATCCGGAATAAGAAACGTTAACCCATGACCAGGTTGGGCAAATCGGTATTGCCGTCAACGTAGTGCAAATTCAGGCGCAGGTAGTTCACCTTCCACACTTCCCCGTGTTTTTCGAGGCGCGCGTCGTAGGTCCCGGTGACGGTCCAGATATGCCTGCCGCTGGGATTGGGAAAATAGTGCGTGGCCGTACCGTAAAAAAAGGCCTTGGCTGTCGACCCGTCTTCCTTGATCATAAAATTTCCCAACTGATGATGGGTGGCCTTGAAACGGGGGAGAAAGTTCTTCCAGTTATTGACGATGGTAGTGGCCGGCAGGTCTTCGGCCTCTCCTCCGGAAAGAGAAGTATAATCCAGGTGCACTTTCTCCGCAAAAGCATTCAGGATCTGATCCCAGTTGTGCTGGTCCGCTCCAATGAAGATACTTTGAAGCGTTTCGATAATCTTTTGCGCTTCCATACCGCGAAATTATATAAATTTAGCTCCATGCCCTACATACCGCTAAAGGAAAACCTTCCAGGAATCACCGGCTTGCTCGACTTTAGGCAGGATACCGCTTTGCCAATACGTCAACTGACCCAGATCCTGCTGCGGGGAGAATCGACCCTGACCGAAGGAGAACGTGAATTAATCGCCACGGTCGTTTCCTATGGAAATGAATGCACTTTTTGCACGGCGGCCCATAAGGCGGCATCCAACCTTTTGATGGACGATCCCATGGTCGCCGAAAAGGTCCTGGTTGACCCGGAAGGAGCCCCGGTCAGCGATAAAATGAAAGCCCTCCTGGATATCGCCCGTGCCGTGCAAAAAAACGGAAGAATGGTCACCCCTGCCATGGTGGAGAAAGCCCGTGCGGGCGGGACCACGGATATGGAACTGCACGATACGGTCCTGATCGCGGCCCTGTTTAGTTTATACAATCGCTACGTGGATGGTTTAGCCTCCGTAACTCCCTCGGAGCCGGCCTTCTACGACAGGCTGGGACATATATTGCTTGAAAAGGGGTACTTACCTTCACCCGATCGTTACAAAGAGTTATAATATGGCGTTGGAGATTGCATCCCTGAATTCCGGAAGTAATGGGAATTGCTACTATATAGGCAATGAACGGGAAGCCGTTCTTGTCGACGCAGGCCTTTCCTGCAAAGAGACGGTTCGCCGGATGGAACGGATTGGGCTATCAATGTCCCGGGTCCGG
>CAZJDB010000208.1:0-34861 GCA_964544695.1 uncultured Chitinophagaceae bacterium | reverse complement strand
GGGTCGGGGAATGGGATGAGCGGCAAATTAATCCAGCATATCCCACTTTAACGTCTTACCAAGGAGGGGAATCCCTTTATAGACGCGCATGCTCATGACGCGGCCTTCGATTTCAATCGTGACGTCGTAACTGTTCCCGTCCTTGAAATTGTAAATCTTTCCGCCTGTCCATTTGCCGTCCTGGAAGGTCAGCCCGCTGATGAGGACGTAGTCCTTCAAGTCCCGGGTGCGCAGGGAGGGGTCGGGATTGTTGACGTCTTTTTTATAGGTCTTACCGTCGGCTTCAAACAGCTCCTTGCCGTAACGCATGATGGCGTAGTAGGTGGTGCCGTTTTTGAGGACTTCGATCTTTCCGTCTTTTTCGCGGGTCTCCCAGTTGTGGAGGATGGTGTCGCCATTTTGGGCGTGTGCGAAGCCGCAAATCGCAACCAGGAGAGCGGTGGCGAGGGCTTGGCGGTACCAGCGCCGGATGGACAGGGCGCGGGGGATGAGGTTGGCGCACGTCCAAACGAAAAAGGCAAGCGCGGGCAGGCTGCACGTCAGCAGGGCGTAGCCACCCCATTCGGTGATTTCACCGAAGAGGTTGGGAGAGGAGGTGTAGCGGAAAAGACCTTGCCGTGGGATTTTATACCCGGTTTCTCCTTTTTTGCGCAGGTGGATGAGGGTATAATCGCTCCACCAGTTGATGGCCATGCCGAGGACGAACAGGGTGGTCCCGAAGGTGAACCAAGGGGAGCTGAACCAATTGGCCGGATATTGCGCTTTGGCGAACCACAGGCCCAGGAGGGTTCCGTTCACGGAGTTGAAGACCATGGCGCTTGCCATGATCACGACGGGCATGCGCTTGCCGCGGGTGCGGATCATGAAGGGGTAGACCAGGGCCCGGTGGATGTAATGGAATAAAAACATCGCGATCATCACGCCGGCGGGGCTTTTGATGTCGAACCGGGCCCAGGGGATGCGGATGGCGAAGGCGACCAGCACGGTCGATTCCATCAAGACCCATCCCCATTTATTGGATACCATGGGGCCCCAATGGGTATCGCTGAAACGTCCATAGGGCGCGGCCCGTCGAAGAAGGTAGGCTCCGGCGCACAGACCGATGGCCATCCAAAGCAGTAGGAAGGGAACCATATTCGGCTAAAATACGATCTTTGAGTCGGCATGAAAGCACTTGTTTCGCAATTCGAGGCTACCGTCGGTAAATGGATCGGGTTCCTGGACGCGTATTCGCTTGATGAGCTGCAACGTCGGCCGCCAGACGGCTCGTGGTCCCTGGGCCAGGTCTATGTTCACATGATCAACGACACTCGTTTTTTCGTGGAGCAAATGCGCGCTGCGCTTTTCTCAGAAGAACATGCGGCCGATCGCATGACACCCTGGGCCGTAACGATGTTTGCCGCGGGCAGTTTCCCCGAAGGGCGCATCCAGGGGCCGGCCACGCATACACCGATTCCGCAGCCTGAAAGCATCGAAGAGTTGCGCGCGGCGCTCGACGGAATACTCCAGGATGTGCACGGGATCGATTTTTCCGGGGGGCGGGGCAAAACGGGACACCCCGGGCTGGGCTATTTTACGGCCAGCGAGTGGTTGCAGTTTGCGGAGATGCACCTGAGGCATCACTTCCGGCAAAAGGAAAGGATCGATGTAGCCCTATTCCAAAAGTCGTTTTAATTTTTCGAAGGTACTGGCCCAACCGATTGCGTAGTCGTGTGCGGAAGTTTTTCCAAATCCTTCATGTGTGAAGTGCATGCGGGTACCGGCACCGCGGGGAGACAGGGAGATCGAAACGTGGGAGGTCGTTTCGGGTTCGCTTTTCCATACCCAACTAAAATGCAGGTCTCGCGGCGGCACTACGGTGTCGTATATCCCCATACAGGTGAATTCGGTACCGTCCGAATTTTGGAAGGTCAATTCAAAGCGGCCTTCCGGGCGGACGTCCATGGCGGCTTCGAGGCCGTGCCCGTTTGGGTCGGAACCAAACCAGCGCAGGGCCGTTTGAGGATCGGTCCAGGCGGCCCAGACGGCTTCAGCAGGTGCGGCTATTTCCAGTTCGATGGTTAGGCGATCTTCGGGCATAGCGTGAAGTTGCGTTTTTTTTTGTAAGTTTCGTTCTCATGATACTTACGGGTAAAAATGCGGTGATCTATGGCGCGGGGGGCTCCCTGGGAGGCGCCGTTGCCAAGGCTTTTGCCGCTGCGGGGGCTCACGTGTTCCTGACGAGCTTGCACGAGGAGGCCATGCAAAAGGTGGCTTCGGAGATTCGTTCCGCTGGTAGACAGGTGGACACCCGGGTGCTCGATGCTTCTGACTCTGAGGCTGTGCGGGTGCACCTGGGCACGGTGGGCATGGTGGACATTTCTTTCAACCTCGCTGGGGAAGACCTGGTTCAGGGTATCCCTTTGGCCGATATGTCGGTCGAGGACTTCCTGGCGCCTATTTTGTTCATGCTGAGGATACGCTTTGTGACGGCTACGGCGGCGGCCAGGGTTATGCGGCGGCAGGGGCCGGGGGTCATCCTTTCCCTGACGGCTACGCCGGGGGGCATAGGCTATCCGTTGACGGCGGGTTTTGCGGCGGCCTGCGCGGCAATGGAGACCTTTTCTTCCAATTTGGCGGCAGAGGAAGGCATCTATGGGACGCGCGTGGTCAATATTCGTTCGGGTGGGTCGCCTGATTCCCGGGTATTTCTCGAGGCGGTAGAGAGCAACCCTATGGGGATGGCCAACAGCTTGCGCCAAATGGAGGGTGATACGATGTTGAAACGGCTACCCATGATGCAGGATATAGCTAATGCCGCGGTCTTCCTGGCTTCCGATGGGGCGGGAATGATTACGGGGGTTACCGTGGATGTGACGGGGGGGACTACGGGGGGGCTTAATTATAGAATGCAAAAACCTTAGAGAATGGCAAAACATATTCAACAGGTCAGGGTACGCTCCCAGTCTCCGGAGGCGCCGGGTTTGAAAGACAGCATCGAATGGGTCCGGAATATCGGGTTGACCAAGGGGCTCGATATTACCCTGGAAGAGATGCTTCAAAAGATTGGGTTTACGAAGGAGCGGTTGCTTTCATATCTCCGCGGAGAATATCATACGATGGAAGATTTGGGCGCCCGGCTGGAGGGAGCCTATAAAGAACTGATCGAAGGCATCGACCGGGTAGTGATTAATGAAGACCTGGAGCAAATCCTTGCCTTTGAAATTTAAGCTCCTCATATTATATGGGGCCATCCTGGCGGCCCTGGTATTCCTGTTGAAATGGCTGGAATTCCGGTGGATCATCATGGACCACGCCTTTGAAGCCTATATCGGCGCGGTTGCGCTGATTTTTACCGGGTTAGGGATATGGGTGGCTACGCGGCTTTTGCGGCCGCCTCGCGTTCCGCCACTGCTGCCCCCGGAGGAGGCGATCATGCGCTCCGGCCTGAGTCGCCGCGAGTGGGAAGTATTGGTATTAATCGCCGAGGGCCTCAGCAACCAGGAAATCGCCGACAAGCTGTTCGTGTCCTTAAATACGGTGAAGACCCATTCTTCCAACCTCTTTGGAAAGCTGGACGTAAAGAGGCGGACCCAGGCGGTGGAGGCAGGGAAGCGTTTGGGCCTCCTCATTTAGGGGGATTTTAACCCCTTTCGTGGGAAATCACCCGAAGGTATGAGCCTATTTTCCGTGTCTTTAAGCAGTTTTACCTCCTAAAACCAAACAAAATGAAAAAGACTATCCTCATTTATGGGATCATAGCGGGTGTCATCAGCGTTTCTCCGTTCATTGGCATGATGGCACTGGGTAAAGGTGAACAGTATGAAGAACATGGGATGATCTATGGGTACAGCCTGATGATCCTGGCCTTTTCCTTCATCTTCGTGGCCACCAAAATTAACCGGGACAAGTATAACGGGGGTGTGCTGTCTTTCGGGCGGGCCTTCCTGGTGGGGCTTTATATTACTTTGATCGCATCGACGGTGTATGTCGGGGCCTGGCTGATCGATTACTATTGCTTCATTCCGGACTTTGCGGAAAAATATGCGACCTCCTCGATCGCCCACCTCAAGGCCAGTGGCGCCTCCCCGGCGAAGATTGCCCAGGAAACCGCTTCCATGGCCAGCATGGCCCAGATGTACAAGAACCCCCTGTTCGTCATCCTGCTCACCTACATGGAAATCGTACCCGTAGGGCTAGTCGTTTCTTTATTGAGTGCTTTAATATTGAAAAAAAGAAAGGGGTGAGACTAGGAGCGCCATAAAGGTTCGCCTTCCCAGTCAGCAGGAAATCCCAACGCATTTAAATCAACATTCGGGTATTTGTGAAGAAGGTCGGATAATCGTACTTTATAGTGATGTCCAGGGCTTACAACGTCCAATAGGTATTTCATGCAGCAAACATGAACATATAACATATGATGTTCATTAGCGGGAGGCACATTGTTTAACCATGGTGCGGGCGGCTTTGGCAGAAGATTTGGCCTTCCTGGCAGATTTCTATTCCACAGACGGCCGTGATGAGCGCAGATATTCCTGATCTGGGCTATTGACAGTAGCCAGCTTGGAAGAAAAGTATGATTGACTGTGTTTAGCCCCGCAGCAATCCTATCCTTTGATTTTACATTTGGCTTCAAATTTCCGTATAGTTTCGAAAGACTTCCAAAGCTAGTTATCTCCAAGGTCTTCCATGCAGGTGGGAACCGTAAATCAGTTTTGTATCTTTTTATATGATCTTTAATAAACACATCTTTGGATCGATCCAGTTCCTCTTCAATTGAAGCTAGTGTTTTTATTAATTCTCTGGTATTAATGAATAATTCAGGTTTCTGAAACCACCAGGCGTCATATTCGTGCGAAAGGTGATAAATCATCTTTGACTTTAATCCTATTTCAATTCTTTCGATAACGTCAAATAATAACAACCTTAATTCCCGGTCGAAATTATACAAGGCAATTACATCATCGAAACGGCTATTGGGTTTGAAATTATGATTTGCTTTATCAGCCTGCATTGGCCACCAATATCCCGCCAAGCGATAATAACTTATATTTGATAAGTAATGTTTAGCAACGGCATCGTCAGGAATTTGTAGCCCTCGTGCCTTTAACTGGGTAACCTGATCCGCAATGGTAATTGGCTGTTTTTCGTACATCATAGGTCTATATATGGAAATCCTTCCTAAACTGGCATTTGCTTACCTTTTAGGAAGGACGTTATTTGAATATGGTTTGGGCTAAAAAGCAAAAGACTCACCCTGGGACGCTGTTCTTATGGGTAGCGTGGTGAGTACTGTTACTGCAAATGTACAATTGTTTTTAAAAATGACCAAACCCTCGTATCATGCGGACCCATTCCATATAAAAAGCGTATATTATATACAATTTAATGATAATCAATTAAATAAATATATGAAGGGATACATGGCGTTACTTCTATTCCTTTTTGGGTGTACTTCGGTAGGGCCTCAATACGGAGATAACCCTTCCGCGGGTGGGTATGTTTCCACCCGGGGCATTCGATTTTATTACGAAAGCTACGGTCAGGGCGACCCGCTGGTCATGCTCCACATCAACGGGGGCTCGATCAACGTCTTTACTAAGCAAATCCCATACTTCGCCGAATTCTACCACGTGATCGCCCTGGATACCCGGGCCCATGGCAAATCGACGGACCCTTCGGATAGCCTGACCTTCGAGCAGATGGCCGATGATGTCAATGCGGTGTTGGATAGCCTGCATCTGGACAGTTGCTACGTGCTGGGCTGGAGCGACGGGGGGATAACGGGGTTGCTACTGGCCCTGCGTCACCCTTCAAAAGTTCGAAAGCTGGCCGTTTCCGGACCCAACCTGTGGCCTGACACGACGGGGCTGCAGCCCTTTATTTGGCACTGGCTGGAGGGCGTGGCGGACAGCATGCACCGCCTGCCTCAAACGCCCAAGGTCAAAAACGACCTAAAGATCGTGGAGCTGGACCTGCATGAACCGCACATGACGCTGGAAGAACTGCACGCGATCCGGTGTCCCACGCTTGTGATCGGGGGAGATCATGATGCGATACCGCCGTACCACTTATGGCAGATCGCGACGAATATTCCTTCTTCTTATTTGTGGATCGTGCCGCATTCGAGTCATTTCGTGGCGACGGATCATTCGGAGGCGTTCAATACGGTGGTGCATGATTTTTTTGAGCAGCCTTATGAAAGGATAGAGGGAATGGGGATGTTGAAGTAACTTTCCTCCTATGAAAGGTTTCGCGATCGTTTTGTTTTGCGGGTTCTGTTTTCAGGGCTTTGGTCAAATGGTCCTCAACTCGCGGGACTATTTGCAAAACCAGGGGGTCAACGTGATGCTCGCCCAGGATTTTTATCCCGAAGGCCACCAGGGTGGGGTGGGGATTATCATGCACGGACAGCGTGTGGCTACGAACGGGGATATCCGCCTGGACCCGACGCCGGGGCAGTGGTCTCCGATCCCCAAGGTGGGGGCTCGTCAGATCGATCGTTCGTCCGGCGAGATTAGTGTACGGATGTCGTATCCGGATTCATCCATTGACCGCAAAGGGTTCAATCCTATTGTTTATCCTGACTTACATTTTTCATATGTATTGCGCGTTCGGCCGGCGGGCGCCGGTTTTCGGATTGTGGTGGATTTGGACAAGCCGCTGCCTCCCGAATGGATTGGACGCGTGGGTTTCAACCTGGAGCTTTTCCCGGGGGCGCTTTTTGGAAAGACGTATTCGATGGATGACCATTTCGGCGTTTTTCCGCGCCAGTCCGATGACCAATTGGTGAAGGACGCTTCTTCCGGGGAATGGGAAGTGGCGCCCATGGCCAGGGGGCATCGGTTGACGATTGCACCGGAGGCTCCTGCGCAACGCATGACGATCGAATCCGTGCGTGGGTCTGATCTTACGCTGATAGATGGGCGGGGAAAGTATTCGAATGGGTGGTTCGTGGTGCGGAGCACGGTGGCTGCGGGGGCGACGACGCATGCCATAGAATGGCTCGTTTTGCCTAATGTCATTCCCGGATGGATGTCGGATCCCGTGGTGCAGGTATCGCAGGTGGGGTATCATCCTTTGCAGCCGAAAGAGGCGGTGATCGAGCTGGATGCGCATGATGCGCGTCGGTTTCCGGGGCAGCTGATGCGGATTATGCCTTCGGGGGGGTTCCAGGCGGTCTTGGTTGCCAGGCCGAAGGAGTGGGGGGATTTCTTGCGTTATCATTATTTGCAATTCGATTTTACACGCGTTGTTCAACCGGGGATGTATGTCGTGCAATATGGGGCTTTTCGTTCCTCGCCTTTCCGGATTAGCGCGGATATTTTTGATGCGGGCGTATGGCAGCCGACGCTGGAGTACTTCCTGCCCGTGCAGATGTGCCACATGCGCGTCAACGATATCTACCGCGTCTGGCACGGGGCCTGTCACATGGACGATGCGCTGATGGCGCCCATCGACTCGGACCACTTCGATGGATACATTCAGGGGCACACTACATTGACTTCCTTTGTATCCGGTCAGCACGTGCCGGGGTTGGATCGAGGGGCGTGGCACGACGCGGGGGATTTCGACCTGAGGGTGGAGTCACAGGCGGAGACGGTACATGGGCTGACCCTGGCGTACGAGGAGTTCGGCGTGACCTACGATAATACGACGATCGATCAAATCCACCACGTGGTGGAGATCCAACAGCCCGATGGGAAACCGGATGTGCTGCAGCAGATCGAACACGGGTTGTTGAGCCTGGTCGGCAGTTGGCAGTCGATGGGGCGGTTTTACAGGGGGATCATCGAGCCGACGCTGCGGCAGTATACGACGCTGGGGGATGCGGCGGATATTACGGATGGGCAGGTGGGTTCGCCTGGTGTCATTGCGCCGGGTTTGCCGGGCGGGAGGGCCATTGCACCGGGTTTGGCGGGCGGCCCCGATGACCGGTGGGTCTTCACCGAAGATAATCCTGGGCGCGCCCTGGAAGTGGCGGCGTCGCTGGCGGCGGCATACCGCGTGATGAAGGGATATAATGATACCCTGGCAGCGGACTGTTTGAGCATTTCGCAGCAGGTTTGGGAGCAGGCCGCAGAGCGTGACCCCATGCAGCGCGTAGGCCTGGCGGTTGAATTGCTGATGTCGACGCATGACAGTCGCTATGCGGCGTTTTTGGTATCGCATGCGGATGCGATCGCGGCGGACATCGACAATACGGGCTGGCTCGTGGGGCGGACGCTTTCGCTGATCGATGATGCGCATTACCATGACGTGTTGACTTCAGCGGTTCGAAAATTGTACGCGCACATCCGGGAGGAGGGTTTGAAGACCCCTTACGGCGTGCCCTATCGCCCGAACATCTGGGGGGCGGGTTGGGATATTCAACACTTCGGATTCAAGCAATATTTCCTGTATACTTATTTCCCGGGTATTATTTCCCGCGACTATATGTTGGACGCGCTGAATTTTATCCTGGGGTGCCATCCCGGGTCTAATACGGCCTCCTTTGTGTCGGGGGTGGGGGCTCGCTCCATGACGGTTGCCTATGGGTTCAATCGCGCGGATTGGACATATATTCCGGGGGGAGTCACTTCGGGGACGGCGTTGATACGGCCGGATTTTCCGGAGCTGAGTGTTTGGCCATTTTTTTGGCAGCAGGGGGAGTACGTGCTGGGCGGGGGGACGACAGATTATTTGTTCCTGGTGCTTGCGGCGAACCATGTGCTGGGCGCGGGCGGGCGCCAGGCGATTGCCGATTCCATGGAATGGTCCCTGCGTCATGAATTGCTGGCGCCCTGGTACCCGCGGTGTTATGATAGTCTTTATGGGGGTTTCCTCAGTGCCTGGACGTATGACTTCAAGCCCGGGGAGAACCAGGACAAAATGATCGTCACGCAGGCGCGGCATACGTGGGTGAATGCAAAGGCTTCCGAGCGATATCCGGAGGTGGCATATTTCCGGGATGGTGCGCGGCGCGGGTATCTTTTCCTGCGCGATAAAATGTGGGATAATATCTATGGTGGTTTTTTCACGCTGACCGACCGCGCGGGCAATCCGAAACCGCAGCCTTTCGGCGCGGATAAGGATGCCTACGGGAATGCTTTCGGCATCTATGCGCTCGCAGCGTATTACCATGCCACGGGGGATACGCAGGCGTTAGGGTTGGCAAAAAGGACGTTTCTATGGCTGGAAGCGCATAGCCACGACCCTGTTTACAAAGGATACTTCCAGCATTTGCACCGGGACGGCACGCTTGTGGCCAGGAGCTCCGATGTACCCTCTACCGCGGAGACAGGATATAAAGATCAAAATAGTTCGATTCATTTGCTGGAGGCCTTGACGGAGCTGTATCACGTATGGCCGGACAAGCTCGTCAGGGAGCGGTTGAACGAAATGCTCCTGCTGATACGCGATAAAATCGTGACCCCAAGGGGCAACCTGGTTCTCTTTTTCAAACCCGACTGGACCCCGGTATCCTATCGGGATTCGAGCAGGGCCGCCATCCTGGCCCATCGCGGGTTGGACCACGTTTCCTTCGGGCACGATGTGGAGACGGCGTACCTCATGCTGGAAGCCTCCGAGGCCCTGGGGCGTACAGACGAAGCCAAAACGCTGGCGGTGGGAAAGCGCATGGTGGACCATGCTTTGCGCAACGGGTGGGATACGGTCAGGGGCGGCTTTTATGATGAAGGGTATTATTTCAAAGGGGCCGATACCATCTCGATCATTCTGAACACCAAGAACTGGTGGGCCCAGGCGGAGGGGATGAATACTCTTTTGCTGATGAGCAAACGCTTTCCGTCCGATAAGATGCATTATTATGACAAATTTGTCCAACTGTGGCACTATACCGATACCTACCTGATCGACCATACGTATGGAGATTGGTATGACGAGGGCTTGGATAATTCACCCAACCGGAGGACGGCCCTGAAGGGGCAAATCTGGAAGGCCACGTACCATAATTACAGAGCTTTGGTAAATTGCATCGCACAATTACAAGGAACCGATGAGCACCATTCACAATAAAGACTTAGGAACCAAGCAAAAAGCACTGGCGATCAATCTCAACCCCCTGATATACGGCTCTTTTGCTGAAATCGGTGCGGGGCAGGACGTGGCGGCGTATTTCTTCAAGGCGGGCGCCTCCTCGGGCACCATCGCCAAGACCATGTCCGCTTATGACATGACCTTTTCGGACGCCATTTACGGGGCCCAGAAGGTTCGGCGCTATGTGAGCGAAGCCCGGCTGATTTCGATGCTGGATAAGGAGTATGGGCTTCTTATTGAACGCCTCAGCGAGATCAGGGGAGAGAGCACCACCTTTTTCGCCTTCGGGGATACGGTCTCCGCGCTGAATTTCCATAAAACGAACGAAGGGCACGGCTGGATGGGCGTCCGCTTCCAGTTGAAGCCGAACGGGGAATTCAACGACGTGATTCTCCACGTGAAGCTCATGGATAACGACAACGTCTTGCAGCAAAATGCTGCCGGGGTGTTGGGCGTGAATCTCGTGTACGCGTGTTTTTATTATTTCGAAGACCCCCACGTTTTCCTGGAGTCGCTAAGGGAAAACCTTTCCCCCGACGCGATCCAGATCGACATGATCCGTTTCGAGGGGCCCGATTTCAGTAAGGTGGACAACCGCCTGATGAGCCTCCAACTGGTCAAGAACGGGTTTTCAGACGCGGCTTTGTTTGGCCCCGATGGGAAGAACCTGCAGCCTTCGGAGGTCTTGCACAAGAAGCATATCGTAGTGGTCCGGGGGCGCTTCCGCCCCCTGATCAATGTGCACATGGACATGCTGCACAAGGGCGTTCAACAGTTCCTGGAAGACACTGACGTGGACAAGGATCAACTCATCGTCCTGGCCGAACTGACCCTGCAGGGATTGAAGGAAAGGAATGCCGATGCCACTACCGAGATCGATGAAAAGGACTTCCTGGAGCGCGTGGACATCCTGTGCGCCATGGGGCAGACCGTGCTGATCTCGAACTTCCAGGAGTATTACAAGCTGGTCGCCTACCTTTCCGGCATTACGCGGCTGAAAATGGGGGTTGTACTCGGCTATCCCAACCTGGAGTACATCTTCGATGAACAACACTACCGGGATTTACAGGGGGGCATCCTGGAATCCTTTGCCACGCTGTTCGGGCGGAATGTCAAGCTCTTCATTTATCCCACGCTTCGGGACGGGGTGATCCTGGATACGCATACCTTCCAACCCCCCGCGCACCTGATCGACCTCTACCATTACCTGATCGCCAACGATAAGATCGAGGACATCCATCACTACGAGGAGCGGAACCTGCAGGTCCAGACGGATAAGGTTTTGCAAATGATCAAGGAGGATGCGCCCGGGTGGGAAGAATATGTACCGGCGGAAGTGGCTACGCTGATTAAAGAACGCTGCCTTTTCGGATATGTCTGCGCGAGTTAGCCTATTTATATTGCTCCTGGGCTGCCTGGGGTGTGGCGTGTCGCACTCCACCATATCGGGCCTATGGTACTTTACCTACAGCGAGGATCCCCCCGAATTGCGGGACACTTCCCTGAATGCTGCCAGCTTCCTGGCTTTACGCAGCGACTCGACATATACCCTGGACCTGGGGGGCTTCCAATACGGCACGTGGTCTTCCTTAGGGGGGACCATTACGCTGGACAGTAAGGGTCAGGGTTCTAAGGCCTGTACCTATCATCTCCCGGGAACAAATGAATTGAGCCTTTATTGGTCGGGTTCGGTGCATTTCACGCGAAATCCCTTGCCTGCCATGGGCGATTCGCAGGACCCCTTCGCACTGGGCACCAATCGGTGGCGCCTACCTGCACGGCATAAGGAAAGCGATGCGGAAATTCGGCGGCGATTGTTGAATCATTGTCAGTTTTGGGAGGCTTATTTTGCCTGGGCGTTGAAATATCGGCTGGATAACGTGGACGTTCGAAGCACGCCCACGCCGATCAAAATCTGGGGGAATGGGTTTACGCTAAAACCCTTCGCCGAACTGCCGCCGGCCTGGAAACGTTATTTCTACGACTTAGAAGATTGTCGCAAGGCTAACGATATGTTGAAGGATATTTTCGAGAACCGGACGATTTCCTGGGCGCACACGGACAACAAATTCGAAATGTTCATGGGGGCCTTTCAGCAAATGGAGCAATATTTACGTTAGCTTAGGGAAACTAACGCTTCGCCATGAATAATAAGACCCGTTTACTGTTCGTCGCCTTTGCGCGGTACGTTTATGCGATCTCCCTGATCGCTTTTGCCATGCAGCAATTTTATTATGGAGACTTCAGGCCCTTTATCCTGCCGCACTGGCCCGCGTGGCTTCCGGGCATGAAAATTGCCGCCTACGTGTGTAGCGTCCTGATGGTGGCGATCGCCATCGGCCTTCTTGCCACCAAGGACATGCGGCGCTTCGGGTCCTACCTCGGTATAATTATCCTGGTCATCGTTCTTGTCGGCCACCTGCCTTACGAATTCAAGTACAACCTCGATTCCCTCGGGCCCTGGACGGGTACTTTCAAGCTGCTGGCTTCCGCGGGATTTGCTTTCATACTGGCATCGGCTTATCATGGGGACGGGAAGGCGGGGCGGCTTGCGGAAGCCCTGATTCCCTGGGGGCCTGCTATGGTGGGTGCTTTCTTTATCGTCTGCGGCATCGAGCATTTTTTGTATGCATCGTTCGTCGCAGATTTGATTCCGGCCTTCATACCGTGGCATACATTCTGGACTTATTTTGCGGGGGTGGCCCTGATCGGCGCGGGGATATCCTTCATATTCCGGATACAGCTTCGCCTGGTGGCTGCCCTGACTGCTATCATGGTCTTCCTTTGGGTGTTCCTGTTGCATGTTCCCCGCGCCATCCAACTTCCCACGGCACTCGAGGGGAATGAATGGACCAGCGTCTTTCAGGCATTGACGGTAAGCGCGGTGTCGGCGGCGCTGGCGGCGATTCAAAAGGATAAGGGTCATAAATGACTCGGGGCTTGGGTTTGCGCTTTTTTGTTTAACTTGTATAATATGAAATCCAAGATTCGAAGGAGGCTTTTCCGTTGGCTCCTTCTCCCTGTGGGAATCCTCGTACTCCTGGTATGCGTCGCCGTTGGTATCCTCGTTTCCCAACAGGAACGCCTCGTGAAGCTGGCCGTCCGCGAACTGAACAAACAATTGCCGGACGGCAGCGTGGAAGTCGGGGGAAGCCAGGTCGCCATCTTTCAGAATTTTCCCTACATCTCTATTGCCCTTCTGGACGTTCGTCTTTTTGATAGAAAAGCTGAAACCGATTCGCCCATCTTCCGCTCGGAACGTGTTTTCGTGGGTTTCAGCCTGAACGATGTGCTGAGGCAGCACTATAACGTGAAGGCGATTTCAATTAAAAACGGGTATGTGCGGCTGTTGCAGGATACGGCAGGTGACCTGAATGTTATTCGGGCAGTGCAGATGGCGGGTTCGTCGGATACCGCTTCGGGTGGGAAGCCCATCGATGTGGATATAAAGAAGTTCGTGTTCAAAAATATGGACGTTTCCTTCCTGGACCTGAAGAGTCGGGAGCATTTCGCTTCGCACATAGACCGTATCCAGGCGTCTTTTCGCCTCGACGGGAATAAGATGTACGTGGCGGTCCAGAGCGGGTTGCAGTTCGATTACCTGAAGGGGGGCTTTCGGCACAAGCACCTGGGGACCACGGTGCAACTGGCCTTTGATATGGATCGGAAAGTGGTCGATGTGCCCGTGGGAAAAATCCAGCTCGAAGATGCGGTGTTCAATATTACGGGGATGGCGGACCTGAGTCATGGGGACTCGGTCGATCTCCACATCACCGGGGATAAGCCCGACTTCAAGCAACTGTTCGCCTTCGCGCCCGAGTCTGTAACCAGGGAGCTGGAGCACTTCCGCTATGACGGGGACCTGAGCTTTGACGGCATCATCCAGGGCCGGCTCGGGGGACGGCGCCTGCCCCTCATCAACCTGTCCTTTTCCTGCGTCCACGCCTACCTGCACAATACGAAGGCCAAAAAGAACTTAGACTCCCTGTCTTTCAAAGGCTACTATACTAACGGCGCCGAACATTCCCTGCGCACCTCCGAACTCCGTCTGACCGACATGACGGCGCGCCCGGACAAAGGGCGCTTCACGGGGAATTTCGTGATGCGCGACTTCACCGATCCCAAGGTATTGATGCAAGTCAATTCCGAATTGGAGCTCAGCTTTATCGGGGCCTTCCTGGGCATCCGGGACCTGGAGAAGCTCACGGGGCATATCAACCTGAAGATGGATTTCAACGAGCTGGTCGACATTAGTGCGCCCCAACAATCCCTCAGCCAGTTGACCCAGGGTATCCAAAGCGAATTGACGGTGCGCGATTTGAGTTTTATTATCCCGGGATACCCTCATCCGGTGGAGCACCTCAATTTGCACGCGGCCATGAAGAACGGCTTCGTGACGCTGGACTCTCTATCGGGGTCTGTCGGTGGGACAGATCTGCATCTACAAGCGACACTTGATGATTTGCCTGCGCTTTTCCACCATCGTCATCAACCCGTGACCCTGCACTGTGACGTCCGCAGCGGACGCCTCGTGCTGGGGGACTTCCTGGACAGCACTTTGAAGTGGTCGCACGAGGAGGTATATGGTTTCCACATCGGGTTATTCGCAAAAACCTCGGTCGACGAGCTGTTGCATCCGCAGCCCATACCCCGCGGCCAGGTCCGGATCGATAGTCTTTGCGCGAGTTTCAAGCGTTACCCTCATGCGTTTCACGACTTCGGGGCGGATCTGACGGTGAACGATACCGCGGTTTTTCTGCGGAATTTCGGGGGGATGATCGACAGCAGCGACTTGCTGCTGAACGGCCGCGTCGTCAACTATGCCCTTTGGTTCTCCAAAGTGAAGCGGGGCAAAACGCAAATCGCGTTTGACTTGAAGAGCCGGCACCTGGCTATGAAGGATGTATTGGGGCACAAGACCCGCCTTCTGGTGCCTGTCGACTACAGGACTGAGGTTGGGTCCGGTATTTGGCTGCGGTCGAAGATAGATTTGAAGTATGACTCTATATTTCAGTTTGCTTCCATCAAGATCGCGCATATTTCGGGCGCGCTGGTGGGGCATCAATTTCAACTGGACAGTATCAGGGGAAATGTGAAGTTCGGGATCGACGAGTTCATCAAGATCGATACCCTCCAGGGTAAGATCGGGAACAGCGACTTTTTGTTGAGTATGCGGATTTATAATGGGAAGGATACGGCGCGGCGGAAAAAGGAGAATTATTTGCAGTTTAGTTCGCGGTTGCTGGATGTGGATCAGTTGAGTAGCTATCGGTTGGAGGGGGATACTTCGTCGGCGACCACATCTGATGGCTCTGCGGCGTCGGGCGCGATGGCCGCGGCGGACGGTTCGGTGGCGCCGGGTTCGTCAGGCGCGACGGCCGCGGTTGCGCCGACGGTGTCGCATGACAGCGCGTTCAATATTTTTCAGATTCCTTTTATCGATTTCAAAGGAGCCATAGATATTGGCAGGATCAAGTTCAAACATCTTAGTTCGAAAAATGTGACCGCCCGCGTACGGATGACAGCGGGGCAGCAATTGTACCTGGATACCCTTGGGCTGGACATCGCGGGGGGGCGGATCACGGCCAGGGCTCATTTCAACGGGTCCGATCCAAAGAAAATTTACCTGCGCAGCCGGCTGGACTTCCACGAAGTGAATTTGGAAAAGCTCCTCTTGAAACTCGACTACCTGGGCCAGGACTACGTTATCAACAAGAACATCATCGGGACGGTGAACGGGGAAATCAAAAGCTACGTCCTGGTGCATCCCGACCTGACGCCCATCATCGACCAGTCCGAAGCCCAGATCGCCGTGGAAATCCACAATGGCGCGCTGATCAACTTCGCCCCCATGCAGGCCATGTCTACGTATTTCCGGGACAAGAACCTGAACATGATCCGATTCGACACCCTGCGCAATACGCTTTCGTTGAAAAACGGGGCCCTGTCCATTCCCGATATGAACATCAACTCCTCCCTGGGGTACATGGAAGTCGCGGGGCGCCAATCCCTGGACATGCAAATGGAATACGACCTGCGCATTCCCCTGAAGCTCGTCACCGATGCCGGGTTCAGTAAGTTATTCGGGCGACGCAGGGAGGAGGTGGATTCCACCAAGGTGGACGCCATCGAATTCCGGGACAAGGACAAGCGCGTCCATTTCATCAACCTGAAGGTGGTGGGGACGCCGGATGCGTATAAGGTAGAGTTGGGGAAGGCAAAGAATTGAGGGCGTCCCTGTCCAATTTTTGGCTGCTTAGGCATTATATCCTAAAAATACACATGAAACGAATTTTCTATTGGGTCGCTACGGGCCTCATCGTGTTGGAATCGGCCGCTGGCTCCGAATGGGACCTGGTCCGCACTGCTTTTGTCCGCGGGATATTCGACCGCCTGGGTTATCCTTACTACCTGCTCACGATCCTGGGCATTTGGAAGGTGCTGGCGGTTGTGGCGTTGTTGGTGCCCCGGTATCCGCGGGTGAAGGAATGGGCCTATACGGGTCTGTTCCTGGTATATTCGGGGGCGGTGGCTTCGCATTTATTTGCGGGAGATACGGCGGGGGCCTGGGGGCCCTTGGGGCTTGCGTTGATTACGGTTGCGTCGTGGGCGTTGAGGCCGGCTTCGCGGCGGCTGAGTGAGGAGGCGCCCGGCGTTCAGGGGGCGCCTGGCGTTCCGGGGGCGCCTGGCGTTCCGGGGGCGGACCCAGCCGTTTCGGGCGCGGACCCAGCCGTTTCGGGCGCGGCGCGGCGCGCGCATTGGAGTTACTGGGTCATTACAGCGCTACTGGCCCTAATCTTCATTTCGGGGGGAGCGACGCAACTGGCCAGGGTTAAGGATAATGTCGATGGATTCGTCCGGCTTGGATACCCGGTGTACTTCCTTTCGATCGTCGGGTTTTGGAAGGTACTGGGTGGCTTGTGTGTCATACTTCCCCGGCTCCGGGTGCCTAAGGAATGGGCCTATGCGGGCATTGTTTTCGCCATGTCTGGGGCTGCGGTGTCCAATGCGGTGTCGGGGATGCCCTGGTGGCACGTGTTGGTGAACCTGATTATCCTGGGGCTGGGGGTGGCTTCCTGGGCGTTGCGGCCCGCGTCGAGGAGAATTGGTTAATTTTAATACATGTGGGCACAACAGGATCCTATATTTATTCAGGCAGTTGAAGCCATTGATACGGGCAATGCGGCCTTAATGGCGACGTTGTTACGGGAACATCCGCGCCTGGTCCAGGACAGGCTGGACAACCATGAAGAAGGATATTTTAAGAACCCTTACCTGATGTGGTTCGTGGCCGATAACCCTATCCGTCATGAATGTCTGCCGGGGAATATACTGGAGATTATGCAGCTGATTTTGGAAGCGGCAAAGGCGTCAGCGGGAGAAAATTTGCCGGATCAGGTGAACTATACCCTTGGGCTCGTGGCCACGGGGCGCATTCCAAGGGAAAGTGGGTTGCAGAACGCCATGATGGATTTGTTGATCGAGGCCGGAGGGCGTCCGGACAATGGCATTGGCGCGCTGGCTCATGGCAATCCGGAAGCCGCGGCGCACCTGATTGAAAAGGGTGGGGAACTGACCCTGCCTGCGGCCGTGGGGTTAGGGATGGATACGGCGCAACTTTTGGGAGCGGCGGCGGATTCGGATAAAGAACTCGCTTTACTGGTGGCGGCTTATTATGGGAAGGCTCCCGCCATTGTCATGCTCATATCGGGTGGGGTGGACGTGAATGCGCGGCCTGACGATTATAAAGGGTTTCATTCGCACGCCAGCGCACTCCACCAGGCAGTTGCCTCCGGGTCCCTTGAGTCCGTGCGGCTCCTCGTGGAGGCGGGGGCGCGGCTGGATGTAATTGACGGGATCTACCATGGGACGCCTTTGGGTTGGGCGGACTACCTGCAAAGGGATGGCGAGCCGAAGTATGCGGTGATTGAAAAGTACCTGGCGGGGCGTTGATTAATACGCGAGTTCTTTTTTGAAGCGGCTGAAGCTCATCCCGCACTTGTTCTTGAAATATTTGCTGAAGTAGGCGCAATCCTCGAATCCCAGTGAATAGGCGATCTCCTTCATCTTGTAAGGCGAGGACAGCAGTTGTCGCTTTGCCTCCATGATCACGTACTGCTGGATGTGCTGGCTTGCCGTGATCCCGGTCAGCTTCTTGACGACCTGGTTCAGGTAGTTGGGTGATATGAACAGGTCCGAGGCATACTCGACGACCATTTTCTTGGTGGCAAAATGCCGCTTGACCAGGGATAGGAAGTTGATGAGTATTTCCCTTTCCCTGTCTTTAGGAAAATTGATGCTTTGGCTCGCCAGTGCGTGTACGAGATGGCACACGACGATCCTGAGGTAGGCGGCAATGATCTCCGACCGGTGAAGGCGGAAGCGTTCAAATTCCCGGTGCAATACGTATAGGATATCCCCGAGGTCGCCTTGGATTTCGGAGTCCGGACGGGAATAAAAGCCCGATTCCAGGGACACGTGGTCCATGTTACCCTTGGAGAAGTTGAAGAAATCCTGGGAGATTTGCAGGTAAAATCCGCGTGTACATTTCTGCAAGTCTACCCGGAGCATGGGGTCCTCCTCCATGGCTTCCAGACGCTGGATTTGAAACTTTTCGATATACATAGGTGAAGCATTTGACATGGGGTAGCCAACAATCATACCATTTATAAATACTTGACTATCAGTAGATCGGCAGACTCCTTTGTAAGGAAATATCGTTAGATCACGAAATATCGCGGGGGTGGACTACTTGTTGTATGGAAACTGGCCCCTCGGGTCGTCGGGAAGGCTTATCATTTTTGGGGCATGAAAAAGATACTCTTTCTTGTCCTGATTATGGTGGTCTGCGGGGTGGGCGGCCTCATCCCCGTTTCCGCGTTGGGCGGCGCCCATGACTTCGATTTCGCCATAGGCACCTGGAAAACGCATATCCGCCGCCTCAGCGGGTCTTCGTGGATCGAACTGAATGGAACGGTTGTCACGCGCCCTGTATGGGGTGGCAAGGCCCAGCTAGAGGAAATCTCAGCGGACGGGCCATCCGGTCACTTCGAGGGGATGAATTTGTTTTTATTCAATCCTTCTTCCGGTCAATGGAGCCTGAACTGGAGCAGCAGCGCCGATGGGACACTGGGGGTCCCTTCGGTGGGTTCCTTTAAGGATGGGGTCGGTGAGTTTTACGACCAGGAAACGATCGACGGACGTAGTGTGCTGGTGCGGGGGGTCTGGTCGGACATCACGGCTACGACGCATCGCTTTGTCCAGGCCAATTCCTATGACGGGGGGAAGACGTGGGAGCCTAATTTTATTGCGGAGAAAACGCTGATCTCGCACGTTCCTTCCATTGCGACTGAGCCTGTGGGTATCGTTTCCCATGATTTCGATTTCGACTTTGGCACCTGGAACATGCACATGCGCCGCCTTCGGCATCCCCTTACGGACTCGGCGTCGTGGTTCGAGATGAGCGGGATTACCACCACCTCCGCGGTTTGGGGAGGCAAGGCGAATCTGGCCGAGGTTTCGGGAGATGGTCCCTATGGGCACCTGGAAATTTTGGCGCTGCGGCTGTATAATCCTTTGTCGCATCAGTGGAGCATCAGCTTTGCGTCTAGTGGCGCCGGGGTATTGAGCGTGCCTTGCGTGGGTGAATTTCGCGACGGGGTAGGAGAATTCATAGACCAGGAAACATATGGAGACAGGACGATCCTGGTCCGCTTCAAAATTGGATCGCGGGGTGGGGGTGCAGCCTGGTCGGAGCAGGCTTTTTCCAATGATGGCGGGAAGACCTGGGAGACCAATTGGATCAATGAATACAAGAAAGATTAAACAGCTTCCTTATTGTACTTGTGTTTGTACTCAAGGGGGGACATCCCCGTAATCTTCCGGAAAACTTCGCGGAAAGCTTTCACGTCCGAGTAGCCCACCTCGTACATCACCTCGTTGATCGTTTTCCGGCTGGATTCCAGGGCTTTCTTGGCGACCTCCATTTTGACCCTTTGGGCATATGCTAAAGGTGTATTGCCCGTGGCCTTGATGAAGCGACGGTCGAAATTCCGCCGTCCCACGGCGAACCTGGAGGATAGTTTTTCAAAGGATATTTTCTCATGGACCTGGGTTTCGATATAAGTTTGGGCCTCTTTCACGAGGTCATCTCCGTGCAGCTTTTGCCCCCTGAAGATGATGAATGAGGACTGGCTTTGGCGGTCCATTTCGATTTGGAAGACTTTCGCGCAGCGGATCGCTGTGGGCCGGTCATAATACTTTTCAACGAGGTAGATCACGAGGTTCAGGAAGGAGTAGGCGCCGCCGTTGGTGTATATGCCGTGCTCATCCGTGATCAGTTTGTCCGTTTGTAAATGGACATCGGGGAACATGATCCGGAAATTGTCGGCCACGCTCCAATGGGTGGAACAGCTTTTCCCTTCGAGGAGGCCCGCTGCGGCAAGAAGGAAGGCGCCCGTGCACACGCTGGCGATTTCAGCCCCGTTCTTATATTGATCCGCAATCCAGTGGATCAACGCTTTGTTCCCTTTCACCGCATTTTTATAGTTATGGTTGAGGGAGGGGATGATGATGAGGTGCGTTTTGGGAATGTTAGAAATATGCTTGTGCGGCTTGACGGTAAACAGGCCCCCGCTGTATTCCACGCTATTGGAAATGCCGGCGAGTTCTATTTTGAACGGTGGTTTTCTGCCGCCTTCCTTCCAAAATTCATTGGCGCGCATGAATATTTCGTAAGTGCCCGTGATGCTGCTGATATTGTTTTCTCCGTCGGGGATGACGATGGTGAGCTGCTTCATGACAGCAAAGCTAGCAAATTGCCCTGTCCAAATCAACCCATGAGAAAGTCTATTTTACACCCCCTCAGATACGGAAACGGGCACTAATTTGCACCTATGAGTAACCAAAATTTTACAACGAATATCACGGTCGACCAATCCCCTTCGGCGGTTTTCGACGCGATTAATAATCCCCGCGGATGGTGGTCGGAAGAAATTGAAGGCGACACCGACCACTTGGGTGGGGAATGGACCTACCACTTCCAGGACGTCCACCGGTGCACCCTGAAAATCGTGGAATTCAATCCCGGCAAGCGCGTCGTCTGGCAGGTGCTGGCCAACGATTTCGATTTTACCAAAGACAAGAGCGAATGGGTGGGGACTACAATCGTTTTCGACATTAGCCTTGTGGGCGGATCGACCCATGTTCGCTTTTCTCACGAAGGGTTGGTTCCTGCCTATGAATGTTATGATGTCTGTAAGAATGCCTGGACGGATTACATTCAAAACAGTTTGTTCAATTTGATCACCCATGGCAAGGGGAATCCCAATCCACGGGAAGGGGGCGCTGATTTTACCACGACCATTTCTGTGGATCAGGCCCCGGAAAAGGTTTTTGAAGCCATCAATAATATTCGCGATTGGTGGACAGGGGATATACAAGGCG
This sequence comes from uncultured Chitinophagaceae bacterium, assembly GCA_964544695.1. Lineage (GTDB taxonomy): Bacteria > Bacteroidota > Bacteroidia > Chitinophagales > Chitinophagaceae > Dinghuibacter. The sequence goes on along the minus strand of CAZJDB010000208.1, from coordinate 13,399 downwards.
ATTCCCGCCAATTGGGGGATGAGTTCTCCTACCGCCACAAGGATATCCACTATAGCAAACAAAAGGTGGTGGAAATGGTACCGGGCAAAAGGGTCGCGTGGCTGGTTACGGACAGCCAGTTGAATTTCGTCAGGGACAAGGCCGAATGGACGGGGACGAAAATCGTTTTCGACCTTTCCCGAAAGCATGGGAAAACACACGTCCGGTTTACCCATGAGGGACTGAAACCGGAAGGGGAATGTTATGATGATTGCTCCCAGGCCTGGACGTATTACGTGGCGGAAAGCCTGCGAAAATACATTAGTGCCTGATCGCCCATGCAAGGCCGTCGGGGCCTCCACCAACATCGATGTGGGAAGTCACCTGCCAGGTCTTCAGGTCTACAACTGCCACGTAATTATCGGAGGTACAACCGATGAAAGCACGGGTGCCGTCGGGTTGAACCAGAATACCGGCGGCGCCGGTGCCGATGTGGATTCGATGCCCTTCTTTCCTGGTGGTGACGTCATAGACCACCAGGTCCCCGTTCCTCAGGCTCGAGATCAAGGCCCATTTTCCATCGGGCGTGATTTGGAGCCGGTTGGCGCCGAAAACTTTCGCATCCAGCTTTTCTTCCACTTTTGCGGAATCCAGGTCAATGATATATATGCCTCCGTCATCCGCGGATACGGTCCATAAGCTTTTGCCGTCAGGGGTGATATCGAATCCTTCGGAGCCCCGGCCGACGGGGATGAGGGTTTGGGTCCAGTGAAAGGACGAGCCGCCTGGACCGGGGCCTTGCATGGGTGCATTGGTCAGAATGCTCACCGTGCCGGAAGCGACGTTGGTGGTGTACACCTTCTTTTGGTCACTGGTGACATACAGCATGTGCGTCCTTTCTTGTCCCGTTCCCATTACCCAGTCGAAAGTGTTGGTGGCCGGATCGTACCGGGCAACGCACTTGGAGCCTTCGACCGTAAGCCACAGCTTTCCTCCTTCAAAATACAAACCATGGGGCCCCAAGAAAGGCTTGGTATCCAAGCTGGGCAACGCCTTCAGCGCCACCAGGTCGATCACGTCCAGTTCGTGCAGGCTGCCCCCGCCGTAGATGGAAACGTAGGCCCTGGTTCCGTCGGTGGAGGCAATGACTTCGTGGGGATCCTGGCCTACGGGAACTTTGGCGCGTATTTGCAACGTCGCGGGGTCGATGATGGCGAGCGTATGGTCCTTTTTGGAAAGGGCCAACAGGTATTGGGCCGCAATCGGGCTTGATGTAAACAACAGCATGGCCATGGCCAATAAATGGTGTTTTAGCATGCGCCAAAAATAAGCCTCTTTACCCAAACGTCGTGGTTATGATTGCCCAGGTGGCGATCACGCTGGCGGCTGTCGTTAGCCCTCCGTATTCGGCATAGATGTCATTGGACTGATTTGCCGCGGCTTTGATGTCATTGTCCGGGTTGGGGATTTGGGGATCGGAGGCATTCCGGATCGCATAGAACTTCAAACTCCCCAGGGGCTGCAGGGCACTCGCCACCATCGCGTCCCCCATATCGCAGGCTCTCCCAAGTCCTTCCAATTTATAGGTATCCTGAGAATCGTCGAAGGCGAAAAAGTCGGTGGTGACGATGTACGATTGGGCATCCGTCCAAATCGTCGGCACCTTGTGCGCTCCCTTGATCCGGGCTGCGTTGACCTTGGTTAAATCGGGGGTGATGGCCCCCAAAGCCTTGGCCGGAAGGGCCGAAGTGGCGAATATGGACTGGCTGAAGGGCTCGTTGGCGAATTGCTGCGTACAATCGAAACGGACGTGGGGGGCGATCACCACATCCCCCAGCTTTACGTCTTTCCCGATGGCGCCACCGGTACCGGTCGTGATGAAAACGGCGGGCGTTACGGCCTGGTAGATTTCGGCCATGAGTTTTTTGACGGGATAGTCGGGACCGTCATAATCGAGGTGAAGCCCCGATTTGAACAATAACACCCTGGCTTTTCCAATCGTGCAAGGGAAATATAATCCCATGGAATGATAATACCTGGCGTCCATCGGATCGGTCGAATTGAAAGGCGCCTTGGGCCCTGTGACCAGGGGAATATAGTCGTCGACATTATACCGGTACTCGTACCAATCCTGCACAGTGTATCCGGGACTAAAGAGACGGGCGAGGGTGGCCGCTTCGGCCGAGGTCCAGGTAACGACTACGGCGTCGTATCCTTTGAAAGGGCTCAAATCGTCCGTTTCGGCCGGCGCGTTTGCCAGGGGTGCGGCTTTGGGGCTGAGGGCCGCGGGCCAGGGTATCGCGGTGGGCAACGCGTCATCCGGGTTGTCCGGAATGGCAGCCATGGAGAACCTTGCCTTGGCTGCTTGCGGATGCTCGGGGTCGTACATGATCCTGAATAAACCGGGGTCGATGGTTTTGGAATGCCGGGTTTGTGACACTTCAGGGAGTGGAGTTATTTGAGTCGTTCCGGTTTTTCCGATGACGCCTGTCAGTGCGCTCAGCAATGCTTCCCCGTTCGGGGAGCCCCAGCCGGTGGTTGCATCGAAGCCCGGTCCGGCATTGTAACCCCCGATGGCCGCAGAAGCATTGTTCCCGGAAGTTATATCGTTGCATCCCAGGGTTCCCACGGTTGGCTTGCCACGGCCGGAGGCCTGGTACAATAGAGGAGTGATATACCCCACGCGCTGGGCCGCGCCCAACTTTTCATTCATGCGGCCGATCAGGGAGGCCCAAAGGGGTGACGCGGCGCTCGTTCCCCCGTTGCGCATGGATTGGCCCCCGACCACGATGAAATAACCCGTTGCATTTCCATCGGTCTCCGCATGGGCCGCCACATCGGGAACGACCCTGCCGACCATGGCTTTGGGGTTGATGGAAGTAACGTCGATGTCGGATTGCCAGGCGGGGCGTTGGAAGGCAATACTGACGCCACCGCCCGTTGCGCCCCCGTTGTCCGCGCGCAGGCCGTCGCCGTCCTTCCAAACGATCTCCGAACCATCACTCCTTTGCCGGTTGGTGCCTCCTACCGCGAGCACATAGGGGCTGGTGGAAGGAAAGCTGACATGGGCGTATCCGTCACCCACCTGGGCATCCGAACCATCGTCTCCCGAGGAAATGCAAATCGTGATTCCCAGCAGGGCTGCCTGCTTGAAAGCGTCGTTCACTGCCGTCATGGCTGTGTTGGTCCAGACGTTAAGGCCTTCCGGTAAACCATAGCTGACCGAAAGGACGGAAGGCTTATTCACCGTATCGTGGATGGCGGTGTCCAGGATATTCACCCATCCCCTTTCCGTAAACTTCCCGAAGTACACGGGAATCGTGGCTTTGGGACAGATCCCCGCTACGATCTCCACGTCCATCATCACTTCCACATCGGCGTCGTTCTTGACCGTGGTGGACGTATGGTCCACAGAAATGGGGATTACCTTGGGCACGGGCACTTTGGCCACGGAGCAATACTTCTCCAGGTCCGCCTGGAAATACCCTCCATCGAATTCCAGGATGCCGATGGTCTGTCCTGTTCCATCTCCATCGGGAAACTTATAGGCCTCGGCCAGCTCGGATGCAAAATACCACGCGCGGTTCACCACCAGGGTCTCATTGACGTCCCGATTCACCGTCGGAGGCTGCTTTTTACTAATCATTTTACGTGAATCCAAGCCGAATACCGCCGTCACGATTCCTTTCAGCGAAGCAGGTACGTGGATATATCCCGTCCGGCCCCTGTAGTCGCCGCTGACGTGCGTGTACTTCATCAGCTTTACCTGGAAGGCGGCCTCCATTTGGCTCACCGAGCCGCTCATATGAATGCTCCTGGCACCCGGGTTGGTTTTGAATACTTTCAAACCGTATATACCGAGGGCGTCACCCACCGCCTTGACATCATGGGGGACTGCTCCATAGGTCGCCGCCAACTCCTCATGTGTTATGATTGTTTTTGGGCGGTCGTCGATTTCGGGTAAGGGTGTTTTACCCCTGAGCTTGACGGTTATTTCTACGTAATCGTGGGGATTGGCGGGACCCTGGACTTTGGCGCCCGCGAGGTGATGGCGTTCACTGCCTTCGAGAAGGACATGGGTGTCTTTGTGGTTAGAGGATTTCATTTTTCAAGGTTTGACTGCGGGGCCAATTTAATGAAGGCCGCGGGCGTGGGGTAGCGTAAAAACACCCTATTTTGTGGGCCACACGCTTCTTTCTTCGACTTCCTCAGAAGTCAGCCCATAGAGGGGCGGTGTCTTTATTTCCAACAGGTTTAGGTATATATATAAGGCACCCCGGTGGTGGATTTCGTGCTCGATCATGCTGCGCAGCCACTTCCAAACGGGTATTTCGGCATTGCCAGGGGTCATGCACTTCCGCTGGAGGTCTTCGCCCGAGAGGTTTCCGAATATTTCCATGGACTGACGGTGCAATTCGTTGAACCATGCCACTACGTTTTCATATCCATCCGCCAATTCTTTACCACAACCGTGATAGGCGCTGACCCGACCGGCAATGGTTTCGGCGAACATATACCTTTCGATGGCCGCGATATGGCGTATCTGATCGCCGATGGTGAATTTGCCCGGCATATATGTCCATTCCAGGCGGTCGGGGGGAACAATCCGGACTAGCTTTTCAGTCCGCGCCCTTACTTTAGGGAAGTATTCGAGGAATGATTGTATCGGGTTCATCATTTTTCCTTTATCAAGGTCACGATAGCGGTGGCCACCAATGTATCGTTTTCGACAAAGACGTCTACTCTCGATACGGTAATCGTCTGGCCGCCCTTCAGCACGGTAGCCCGCGCGATTAATTTTTCACCCCTGGCCTGACGGAGGAAGTTGATCTTGAATTCGATCGTTAGAAAGGAGGCGTCTTTTTCATGCAATGTTCCCGCGGAGTAGCCACCAGCGCTGTCGGCCATGGCAGCAATCACGCCTCCGTGAAAGATTCCGTTGGTCCGTAATAAAGCCTCTTTTGCCTGTACGGTGGCCTCGAAGTAACCCCGGCCGGTACCGGTGATTTTTGCTTCATAGAGAGACATTAGTTTTTGCCTTGCCCAACTTTCTTCGATTCGTTTTTGTATGGCGGGGTCGAGATTTTCCATGGAACAATTTACCCCTTTTAGTCGAAGGATTTATTTTTGATACACGGCGGCGAATTCTTTGGCGAAGTCTTTCACCTTTATTTTTCCCAGGACGGGTCTGTTTTGGAAATAATCTTGATATATGAGGCCGGAATGGATGCCTTCGTACATTTCCACCAGCCCAGCGGCGATTTTGGGGTTCATGCCCATGCTAATGGCGCCTTGCAGGACTTGTTCGCCGGGGAGGAGCCGCCATTGCAAATCCGGTTTTCCGATTTCGCGGCCCAACGTGCCGGCTATTTTCTGACAAGTCGTTTCTTCGCTGGCGACATAGCGTACCGAACGGCTCGCTGCCGGCGGGTTTTTGATCGTCTCCGCTATGGCTGAGGCAATGTCCTCGGGCGCTACCAGGATGGACACGTCATCACCACCAAAATTAGCGCCCATGATACCCTGGCTTTTAATCATTCCGATATAGGCGAACAAATTATAGTAGAATCCCGTTGGACGCATGAAGGAAACATGGACGGTTTCGGGCATCGCTTTTAATATATTTTCAGCGATGTAATGAATTTGGAGCAACCCGTTCCCCCTGGAAAGATGGGCGCCTATACTGCTCAGGTGGATGACGCGTTTGATATCCGAGGCGGCAATGGCTTGCGAATAGTTGCGCATGAACTGTTCCACTTGCGCGGTCAGGTCGAGTTGTTGGTCCCTATAATTCCCCGGCGGTAACATCGTATACACTACATCGGCTCCGGTGAAGGTCCGGGTCAGGAAATATTTATCGGCTATGGAACCAATGGCCGCGGTCGCCCCGAGCCCCTCTATCTCGCTTTTTCTTTCGGGGTTGCTGCTGATCACGGTGACCTTGTGTCCTGCTGCCAATAATTCCTTCGTTAGGGGCCTGCCGATGTGGCCCAGTGAACCCGTTACAACTATTTTCATGATGCATTGATTAATATGCTGCCTCATCCAGATCCGCGATCAAACCCCTGTGCGTTGGGCGCCAGCCTAGCCTTTCCTGCGTTTTCGCGCTGGAAGCTGGCATGTCGAAACCCGCAAAGGCACCCATCCAACCGAAGTGCTCGCCGGCCTTCTCCGGGGACAACGATACAACGGGTATCTTCAGTCCCCGGCCGATTGCCCCGGCGATCTCCCGAAACGGGATGCCTTCCTCAGCAACGGCGTTGAACCGGGCGCCTTTCATTCCTTTTTCCAGGGCCAGCCTGTAGAGAGGCGCAGTGTCGAGGACGTGCACTGACGGCCAGCGGTTGAGGCCTTCGCCGATAAAGGCCGAAACACCCTTCTCGCGGGCCATCGCAATGACATAGGTGATGAGGCCCTGCTTGAACCGATCGTGGACCTGCGGAAGGCGGACCACGGAAACACGCACGCCTTTGGCGGCAACGGAATCTGCCGCCTCTTCCGAGGCGCTGCGCGGGCTTATGGAGCTGGGAAGGGCCGCATCGTCTTCCGTGCGGATTTGACCCTCCTTTCCATGGCCCGTTCCCGAGGTGATGAGTAAAGGTCGGTCCGAACCGGCCAGCACATCCCCGAGCGTTTCGATAACCTTCCTGTCGGCCTCGCAGTTGGCCTGGAACTTCGAGAAGTCGTGGTTAAAAGCGGTATGAATGACGCCATCCGACAGGGCGGCCCCGCTGCGCAGGCTTTCGAGGTCCTCCAGGTCGCCCCGGTGCACCTGGACGCCATTGGCTGCCAGGGACTTGGCGGCCGAATCCGAACGGGCCAGCCCGATCACCTGGTGGCCTGCATTCATAAGTTCCTGAACAATAGCTGATCCGATGAAGCCCGAAGCACCTGTAAGGAAAACACGCATAACATTTATTTTTGCAAAGGTGGGCCTGAAAGCAGGCCCAAAACAAGGACATTTGACACAAACTTCTTTTATGTTCGAGATTTTCGAGACATATATCACGGCCCAGGGAGATTTTAGTTCGGAGGAGCTGGGCATGCTGCGTTCGCTTTCAATACAAAAGAGGGTTCACCGAAAGGAACTCCTGTTGAGGGAAGGCGAGGTTTGTCAATACAAGATGTTTGTTGCAAAGGGCTTGTTGAAGACCTTCTCCCTGAAAAATGACGGAACGGAACACATCATGCGCTTTTCACCCGAAAACTCCTGGACGACCGATAACGATAGCCTGATGAAGCAAACGCCGTCCCTCTTGAATATCGAAGCCCTCGAGGACACCGAAGTGATTTTATGGACGCACAAAAGCCTGGTTGAAATACATACGCGCGTTCCTGCTTTCAAAACGTACACGGAGAGGCTCATTCAAAACACCCTTCGTTTGACCCAGGAAAGGATACTCAAGAACCTAAGTTATACCTCGGAAGAAAAATACGAGGATTTCATCGCTTCCTATCCTGATGTTTTCAGGCGTGTGCCCCTGCATATGGTGGCGTCATATCTGGGTGTATCGAGAGAAACGCTGAGCCGGATCAGGAAACAGAAATGTTAGGCCAGGACCGCCTGGACGGCATATATTTCCTTGTACCCGATCATCTGTTGAGTTTCCGGATCCCAAACCTTGAGCCGTAAGCAATCGCGTATATCCCGCCAATTCAGGGACGTGGTCTTTGCGTGCTGCAGCTCGGGGATTTCCCTCATGACCCTGGGCAGATTATAAAAGGGGATCCGGCAATTGAGGTGATGGATATGGTGATAACCGATATTCCCGGTGCACCACCGCATCACAGGGTTCATTTTCATATAGCTGGAAGATTCCATGGCGGCGAATTCGTAGGTCCATCCGCAGCGGTCCCTGAACACGACGCCGGGGAAATTGTGTTGGGCGTAAAACAGGTAAGCGCCTATGGAGTGGCCGATGAAGAAGGGGATGAAAACGGTTAAAAGCCAACCCTCGAATCCGAAAGCATACCAAACCCCTGCAATGATGCCGGCATGGACTATCAGGGCGACAATGGAGTCGGTGTGCTTTTTGGGACTGCTCAGGAAGGACCGGAGGCACATGCCCCAAATGAACATGGTGACGTAACCGAACAGGATGGTTAGCGGGTGACGGATGGCCAGGTAACCGAACCTTTCCTTTGGGGTCATGGAAAGGAATTTGGACTTGGTGACGATGGGGTAGGAACCGATGTCGGCACTGAAGAGTTTGGAATTGTGCTGATGGTGGTAATCGTGGGACCGTTTCCAAATGCTGGGTGGCGTCAGGATATATAGGCCGAATACGGTCATGAGCACGTCGGCGGCTTTGTTTTTGGCCAGGATCGTGTGGTGCTGGAAGTCGTGGAAAATGATAAAGAACCGGATGACCAGGAGACCACTGACGATGCTGCACGCGATCCTAAGCACCAGCAGGGGCGCAAACAGGGTGCCCGAAATCGCTATCATCAGGAGGGCCAGGGTCGACAGCGTTTGGGCCCAACTGTTCCGGGTGTTTTCCCGGGCATATTCTTTTGTGGAAAGGATGAGTTCTTTACCGTGTAACATTGGATATAAAACGTATGGGTTGAGGAATTATTGGATTATACAGGTACGGGACGCGCGTGTTTCCAGCGCTTGTGGGACCAAAGCCATATTTCGGGATGGGCCAGGATGTCTTTTTCCAGGCGACGCGTATGCAATTCCGAGATCGCCCCTTCCGCGGATGCGGCGGGCGCCTCTATCAGCCGTTCCGCATAAATGCGATAATATCCCCTTCGCAGGCGCTTGACGGTGGCGTATACGATGGGGTAGTTGAGCTTGCGGGCTATTGTTTCGGCCCCCATGAAGACGGGTGTATCCTGGTTGAGGAAGGTCATCCAATGGGCCCGTTGGGGTTGGGGTGTCTGGTCTGCGATAAACGCGACGGCTGTGACGGTCCCCTTTTGTTTCACCATTGTCTTGAACGTTTGGCTCGATTCGATGAGGCCTCCTCCAAAGCGCGTCCTCATTTTATACATCAGGCGATCGAAGATCGGGCTGGAAATCGTATGGTAGATGACGTATAACGGCTGAGGGCAAAGCATGCTGAAGGTGTTTCCGGCCCATTCCCAATTTCCATAGTGACCCAGGACGAGGATCGCGCTTTTTCCTTGCCCGGCAAGGTCCTTGAATATCGCAAGGGCTTCTCCATCCATTTCGCAATGGCGGAGCATTGCCGACTTTGAAATACTTAATGTCTTGAACGTTTCCAGGAACAGGTCGCACAGGTAACGGTAATAGGATTTGGCCAGGTGCTTTATTTCTTTTTGATTTTTCTCGGGAAAGGAGTTGCTCAGGTTCTTAAAGACCACGCTTTTTCTATATCCCAATACGCGGAAGACGAGAAAACAAACCCCATCGGACAGCAGGTATAACACCGGAAACGGCAGCAAGGAGAGGGTGTACAGCGCACTGTACAAACAATAATATGAAAAGGTTTGCAACCGATTGAGTTGTGGCATGGATTTTAAACCTCGCTTTAATGGGATTTGATCACAGGCTGCAAGGCCGAAAGGTAGTGAATATTAGCCATATGGGCAAAAGCCCGGTATAATTTAGTACCTTGGGCTTTCGTTTTTATGTATTCATATTCAACCCCCACCGAACCAGTTTCCTCAAAAGTAAAAAAGGGAAACCTGATGGACTATGTTCTAAAGGTTCCTTCGTATGGATGGAAAGACCAGGAAGGACGCCTGATCACGCCTACAGCCCGGCAGGTGTTGCAGGAATTCTGTTTCCGACTAAACATTTTCAGGAATAAAAAGAACTGGCTCGCCTTCTTCAATTGGGCCAAAGTGGTGATATTGATCCCCTGCCTTATCCTCTTTTTCTGGCGTTATTTTAACTTTTACCTTTTGGGGATTGCGTTCTTATATAGTATGGTCGTTATGGGTACGCACGGTACGATCTGGTATCATCGCTACTGCACGCACGGCGCCTATACTTTTAGAAATAAGTTCTGGCGTTTTTTCACCCGGAACCTGACCATCAATATCGTCCTCGAGGAGAATTATGTGATTTCGCATCATGTCCATCATGCGAAATCGGACCAGCCAGGCGACCCGTATAATGCAAGTGCCGGGTTTTTGTATTGTTTTCTGGCGGATGTGAATCATCAGGGCATTTCAGAGCATTTGACCGAGGATGAATATGCGCGCGTAGTACAGATGATGGGGCATACCGGCATCCGTCCGAATTCTTTCCGGCAATACCAAAAGTGGGGATCCATTGCAGGGCCCGCCTGGTCTTTGGGGGGATGGATCCTCAACTGGGCTTTTTGGGGCGTGGTGTTTTATATGCTGGGGGGGATGGGATTGGTTTTTGCTTTGTTCGGGGCCGCGGGCTTCTGGGCACTCGGGGTCCGGACCTTCAATTATGAAGGGCACGGAAAAGGCAAAAACAAGCAGCGGGATGGGGTAGACTACAACAAGGAAGACCTTTCTATCAATCAAATATGGCCGGGGTATGTCGCCGGTGAATGGCACAACAATCATCACCTGTATCCTTCGAGCGCCCGTAGCGGGTTTCTGAACTATCAACTGGACCTGGCCTGGGTCTACATCAAATTGATGAGTACCGTGGGGGCCGTCAGCAGCTATCACGATTCAAAGAAGAATTTTCTTTCGCAGTACCGGCAGCCTTATCTGAAGAATAAGGCGAATCCGTAAGATCAACCCGGAATAATGCGTAAGCTCGCCTTTTTTCTTTTGGTCATTGCATCGGCCTGCAACAAGCAAGGAGGTATTCGGATTACGGGTGATGTTAAGGGAATTCGGGATGGCGTAATTTATCTATACGATCCATTCCAAGTGACAAGCAAAATCATAGATTCGGCGGAAGTGAAAAACGGCCGCTTTGCTTTTACCCTCGATCCTTCCGTCGGCTTCGAGCCCTTCCTGGTTTCTATTTGGTACTATGATACCACTTCGTTCCCATCCAGAAAAGTCCTCGCATTTAACTGCGCCCATCGGGGGTTGGATGGGAAAAAATATGCCAGCGCCGGCGGCTTCATGATCGAACGGGGTTTGACGAGCATTTCGGGGAGCGTGGTGGGGTATTCCTGGGCAAAGGGGTATTTCGGAGATGTCCAAATCAGCGGCGGTTCACAAACTTTTTCCTACCTGCAAAATTCGGAGTTTATAACACTCGATCAAAACGCTTCTCCCGGTGTGTTTGACAGAAACCGTGCTATAATCAGGAAATATCCCTACTCTTATTTCCTGATCGAGTCTTTGTATCGATCCAGGGAGGCGTTTACGAATACACAGATACAAGCGTATCTGGAACTCTTCAGTCCAGACGTTCGACGGTCGGCATGGGGGGTAAGGTTGGGCCAGTTCGCCAAGGGCAGATACGAGTTGCCCGGCATCGATACTATTATTCGCAAGGCAGCCCCAGTTGGTGCAGGACGATCAACTGATCCCAGATAATCTCCACTTTGATAATCTTATGATCTTTATTGTACCATAAGTGCATGGCGCCCTGATGCTGGAATTTCTTGCCCGTGGGCTGCACCGTTTTTCCTGTGGAAGGGTTGGTAAATGAGCCGAGCATGGTTCCGGTTACATCCTCCCAGGAGGCTGCTTCATAGCCATCTACGGTAAATCCTTCCTTACCGAAGTGGATGTCGGGATAGGTTTTGAATACCATGGAGAAAAACGGACCCATGTTGGCTACCGTTAGTGGCTTGGGGTTTTGGGGCTGATAGATCAGGGCGGTATCCGCAAAAATCGACTTGATGGTATCGATGTTATGGCTGTTCCAGGCATCCAGCCAGCGTTGCACGTCGGCATGGGTAACGCCGGTTTCGGTCGGGGCCCTTTGATCGAGAATAATTTCTTCTTTAATGATGCGGTGGTCTTTATTGAACCATAGGCGTTTGGCGGCTTTAATCGGCCCCGACCCGGTTCCCGTTACGGTTTCCCAGGAAACGGCCGAGTTGCCTTCGACGGTAAAGCCATCTGTTTGGAAATGGATATCGGGATTGGCGGCAAATACCTTTGCAAAGTAGGGCCCCATGGTGGTAAATGTCAGTGGCTCGGGACTTTCCGGCTGGTAAATAATGGCGCTATCCGCATAGAGCAATTTGATGCTATCCATGTTATGGCTGTTCCAGGCATCGACCCAGCGTTGCATATCGTCCTTGGTGGCTGGGTTGGTGCAGGATAGGAAGAGAAAAAGGGCGAAAGGAGTATACCTGAGCATTGGCTTTTTTTCTAATATAGGGCAAATTAAATTCTGAGTGAAATCTGAATTTAATTTAACCTTTTGGTTAAAAGATGATTATAACGCCGCTGAGATTGCGATAGGAGATAGATTTGCCGTTGTATGTCGCAACCCCGTTACTTCCTTTTATTACTCGCTTTTTGCTGGTTTCAGGCGAAAGCTCAGCAGGGTATCCTACAGTTCGTTTTTACGTCCGATTGCCACTACGGTATTACCCGTACGCATTTCAGAGGCGCGGACAGCGTGCCCTCCAACATCGTCAACGAGGCGATGATTTCCGCCATCAATCAATTGCCATCGCAGGTCCTGCCTTCAGACAGCGGTGTCGATGCGGGGCTTCGCGTCGGTGCGATCGATGCCATCCTGATCACCGGCGATATCGCCAACCGGGAAGAGAAAGGTATCCAATCGGCAGCAGCCTCCTGGCAGCAATTTCAGGCCGACTATGGTCACCTCATCACGACAAAGGACGGAAAGGGGGCGCCGTCGCCCCTTTGGCTGAACGCAGGGAATCACGATGTCTCGAATGCCATTGGTTTTTGGAAGCCAACCATCCCGGCTACGGATGCGTCTTCCCTGGCGGGAATGTACAACATGATGATGCATCCGGCGCAGCCCAGGACGGCATTTGATTATAACTATTCAAGGGATGTGGTCCATTTTTCGAAAGATATTGGGGGTGTCCACCTGGTATTCCTAAATCTTTGGCCCGACTCGCTGGAGCAACAATGGATGACGCAAGACCTGAAAGGGCTCAAGGCGGGCATTCCCGTGCTTCTTTTCACGCACTCGATGCCCTCCGTGGAAGCGCGGTTTTTCACTAACCCGAACGACAATCATTCTATTAACAACACGGACAAATTCGAGAACCTCCTGCCCGAAACCTTCCGCGATGGGCTCACGATCAAGGATTCGGCGGTCATCGAACAAAAGGGATTCGTGGATTTCCTGCGACGCCACCCGGAGATCAAGGCCTATTTTCACGGGCACGAAAACTACACGGAATACTATACATGGCATTCCCTTCCTTGCTTCCGGGTTGATTCTCCCATGAAAGGCAAGTTCTCGTCAAAAAACGAAACGCGGCTGTCGTTTCTGCTGGTATCTATCGATACCCGTACGAAAATAATGACCGTACGCGAATGCCTCTGGAACACGGTGCCGGGGAATCCC
>CAZJDB010000207.1:0-14343 GCA_964544695.1 uncultured Chitinophagaceae bacterium | reverse complement strand
GAAACGATATTTTCCACGGCCAGGTCGATCCACGCAGGGATAAACCAAGGGTTGACTGCGTATGCCCTTTCCTTTACCTCTATCCAGCGCGGATCGGCCGATCGCATGTAATCCCCCAGTCTCCCCAGCAATTCAATTCTTTGTCGTAAATTCACTTTGCTTGACTATTTTTGGAAAGCAAAATTAACCGTATGGCAATTAAGATCACCGAAGAATGCATTAATTGTGGGGCCTGCGAGCCCGAATGTCCGAACAATGCGATTTACGAAGGCGGGGTGGAATGGTCGATTTCGGATGGAACTACCGTAAAGGGAGAATTCCGTTTGTTGGACGGGACCGAGGTAAGCGCATCCCAACGCTTTCCCCCTATTGCCGTTGATACCTATTACATCGTTCCCAATAAATGTACGGAATGCCAGGGCTTCCATGAGGAGCCCCAATGTGCGGCGGTATGCCCGGTAGATTGTTGCGTCCCTGATGAAATGTACCGTGAAACCGTGGATGATTTGCTGGCGAAGAAGGAACGGCTGCACATTTAAGACCAGCCAGATGAAGCCCAATATAGCCTTTGTCACCGGGGGATACTCTGGTGAAGCGGAGATTTCCTACCTGAGTGCCGTCACCATCAAGGCCAATATCGATGAGGAGAAATACCAGGCGTATACCATCGATATAAGACGCGACGGCTGGTGGTATACATCACCTTCCGGAGAAATCCAGGCTGTGGATAAAAATGACTTTTCGATACAAGTCGAGGGCCGGAAAGTCCAATTCGAGGCTGTACTGATCGGCATCCACGGCACCCCGGGAGAAGACGGGAAATTACAGGGCTACTTCGATATGCTTTCCCTCCCTTACACCTCCTGCGATGCGGCCACCTCTTCCCTGACGTTCAATAAACGCTTTACGGTAGCCGTGGCGGGCATGAGCGGTATCCACGTCGCCCGGTCGGTATTGCTCGTGGAGGACCGCTTCGTCAGCCCTGAAGCCGTGGCCGCCCAATTGAGGTTCCCCGTCTTTGTCAAGCCGAATAACGGGGGGTCCAGCATCGCCACTTCCAAAGTTCTCAACCCTTCGGAAGAATTAGGCACGGCAATTGAAAAGGCTTTTGGCGTGGATACCCAGGTTCTTGTGGAAGAGTTTATCCAGGGTCGGGAATTGACGATTGGCGTTTTCCGGGCGAAAGGAGACATCGTGACTTTGCCGATTACCGAGATCCTTTCCAAAAATGATTTTTTTGATTTTGAAGCCAAATACCACGGAGCCAGTGAAGAAGTGACCCCGGCCCGGGTCCCGGAGGGAATGGCCGAGCAGGTGCGCAGGGCAGCGAAAAAGATATATGCGTTGCTGAATTGCAGGGGCGTGGTACGGATCGATTTCATCTATAACGAGTCAGTGGGTGAACCCTTCCTCCTCGAAGTCAATACTGTCCCGGGACAAAGTGAAGCCAGCATTGTACCCCAGCAGGTCAAGGCGACGGGGTGGACCCTGAAAGAATTCTACTCACTGTTAATAGACGAAGCCCTGGCTTCCCGTAAATAACCGAGAATGTTCAAATTCATAACCCATCGATCCTTTGGCGCGAACCTCCTGGCTGTTGTGGTCGTTTCGCTGATCCTGCTGCTGGCCTTCATCGTGCTGCTCCGGACCTTCACGAGACACAACGAGGTCGTCAAGGTACCTTCGGTGAAGGGGATGAATTTGGCAGAGGCCACGCGCACGTTGCAAAGCATGGGTTTTGAGGTATCGGTCGAGGATTCCGCCTACCGGGATAACCTTCCCAAGCTTTCCGTGGTGTATCAGAGTCCTGACGCCGGCGATGAGGTAAAGGCGAGCCGCACGGTTTACCTGACGGTGAACCGATTCATTCCCCCCATGATCGAGTTACCCAACCTCATGGGTCTCCAGTTCAAGTTTGCCGAAAGCAGCCTTTCGGGCTACGGGCTTAAGCTGGGGGACACCACTTACAAACCCGACTTTGCCCGGAATACCGTGCTGGATATGGTGGTGAATGGAGTATCGACCAAGGCGGGCACCAAAATCCCGATGGGAACGGTCGTATCTTTGGTCCTGGGACAAGGGATCGCAGAGACCCAGATACCGGTACCCGATCTGTTCGGGATGCGCCTGACGGACGCGCGGGTAGTTTTGGAGGCCAATGGGGTCCTGATGGGATCCGTGGTGCCGGACGGTGATGTCAGTGACACGGCCACTGCCTTCATCTACCGCCAGACACCCGCACCTGTAACGAGTGATGGTATTCAAAACCTCATCCATGCAGGACAGGCCATAGACGTATATGTAGGAAAGCAGATACCCGTTCGCGCAGATTCGACTCAACAAAATTAGCTATATGAACACGATTACCCCGGATCAGCTGAAGGCCCGCATGGATGCGGGAGAAACCCTGCACATTCTGGACGTCCGGGAACCCTCCGAACACGCGGAATTCAATATCGGGGGTACCTTGTATCCCCTGGGGAGAATCCGTAACATGGACGTGGATGAGCTGGAGGACCTAAAGGATAAAGAAGTCATTTGTTATTGCAGGAGCGGCAACCGGAGCGGGCAGGCATGCATGATCCTGGAACAGCTCGGCTTTTCCAATGTAAACAACCTCGCGGGAGGGATGCTGGAATGGCAAAACCGTTTCGGAAGCTAAGCGTCCTCCGCGGCAATATCCGCCACCGTCTTTTTTTCCAGGATTTTAAGCGCGGAATCACGGACGGAACTCATCACGCCGTTGAGGCCGCAATTCTTTTCATCGCAGTTCTTGCACTTTTCATAAAAGTTCAGGCTGACACAGGGCAGCAAGGCGATGGGACCGTCCAATAGGCGCATCACGTAAGAGAGCTTGATCTTTTTGGGCGATTCCTTGAAAAAATAACCGCCTCCTTTCCCCTTTTTACTATCCAACACCCCCCCGTTTTTCAACTCGAGGAGGATATTTTCCAGAAACTTGAGCGGGATCTTTTTCTTTTTGGAAATTTCTGCGATCAAGACAGGTTCGTTGTCTTCCTTTTGGGCAAGATACATCAGAGCCTGAAAGGCATATTGGGTCTTCTTAGATAACATTCGGCCGTGATTGGAACGCACAAAGTTACGAAAAGTCCAGGACTAGAGTCCCAGGACATCCTTCATGGTAAAGATCCCGTGCCGGTTGCGGATATATTCCGCCCCGAGCAGGGCGCCCAGGGCGAACCCCTGCCGGCTATGCGCGGTATGGATGATCTCGATCTCGTCCACCTCCGAGGAATAGCGCACCTTGTGGGTACCCGGGGCGGGATCGACGCGCTCGCTGATGATTTCAAGGGCGGCGGGGTCGTCGCTGGGGTGGTTGACCCAATTCTTTTTGCGGTCCAGGGTCTCCAGGATGCCTTCGGCCAGGGTAATGGCGGTGCCACTCGGCGCATCGACCTTGGCCGTGTGGTGGATTTCGGTTACGCTGACCTCGTATTCGGTGCGGGGGGCCATCAATTCCGCAAGGCGGCGATTGATGGCGAAAAATATATTGACGCCTACACTGAAGTTGCTGGCGTATAGGAGGGTGCCGTTCGCTTGCATGAACGCCTGGCTTACGCGCGTCCATTCGGAAAGCCACCCCGTCGAGCCGCACACCACGGGAATACCCGCCTCCAGGCAAAGGAAGAGGTTGTCCACGGCGCTGTGTGGGCCCGTAAATTCGATGGCTACGTCTGCCTGGCGTAGGTCGGCCGCCTTGAGCCCCGCCCGGTTGAATTCATCGATTTTCAGGACGGCCGAGTGTCCCCGGCCCGGCATCAGGCTTTCGATTGCCTTACCCATTTTGCCGTAACCTATCAGTGCGATCCTCATTGAAAAATGTGGTTGGTGAGTATGGGCGATAATCGGTGTCGGGCCTTATGGATATCCAGTACGAGACTGAACCCGTCGACCCCGTCGGTGAACTTGCTGGCGGGGTTGATCCTAAGACTGAGGTTGTCGGTTACGTCGAATTCGTGGAGGTGGGCATCCACCGTGGCGTCTATCACATTCAATCCCCAGACGAGGATGAACGCCACCACGGAATAGTCTACGTATTGCCGGTAGGCATTGCGGATATACTGGATGCTCGGAAGGCCATACTGGTATAAGGTAGTATCGATGGTACGGTACAAGGAGGAGTCCGGGGGAGTACCCTCCACGGCGGAAACGACCGAATACACGTGCCGCCAATAGTTGTAATTCTGAATGTTCGACCTGAATATGATGACGCAGGCGGCCAGCCCTCCCCAGGCAATGGGCGCTTTCCAGTACTGGTGATTGTATATCTGGCCCCAACCGGGGATCATTGCGGAACGTATCGTGGCTTTATGGGGATCCCGATGGGGCTTGACCTTGAATTCGGAGGTATCCTTCTTAACAACGGCCACGCTATCGATGTGCACGTACTGGGCCAGCGCGCTTCCTGAGCAAATCAACAGAGCCGCGCATACAAAGAGTGCCTTATACTTTGACATGCATCTTTTCCAGGAGTGCGTTAAGCTCCTGGAGAGAATAGTATTCCAGGGTGATAGAACCATGGCCGTTTTTGTTGTGGCTTATTTTGGTTTTGGTACCGAAATAGGTCGCTAAGTTATCCTCTATCTTTTTGAAAGCGGGAGGAAGGGCGTTTTTTGTGCCATTTTTAACAACGGAAACGCCAGGCCTGTACAGCTTTCTAACCAATTCCTCGGTTTGACGCACCGAAAGGTGACGGTTCTTTATTTCATTGAAAATAAAAAGTTGCTTGTCCACTTCATCGACATTGACCAAGGCGCGGGCGTGCCCCATCGTCAGGGATCCGTTCCTTACGGCGACTTGGATATCCGGGGGCAGCTTAAGGAGGCGGAGGTAGTTGGTGATGGTGCTTCTCTCCTTTCCCATGCGTTCGGCAACCTGTTCCTGTGTATGCTCCAGTTCCTCCATAAGGCGCTTGTAGCTCAGGGCGATTTCGATGGCATTCAGGTTTTCCCTCTGGAGGTTTTCCAACAGGGCTAGTTCCAGTAGCTCATTGTCGTTGGCCTGACGGACATAGGCGGGAATATCAGCGATCCCGGCAATTTTGGCTGCCCTTAGACGTCTTTCACCAGCCACGAGCCGGAATCTTCCGTCGGGCATCCGTGAAACCGTGATGGGCTGAATGATATCATGTATTTTGATGCTTGCGGCGAGTTCCTGCAAGGCTTGTTCGTCGAAATCACGGCGAGGCTGCTTGGGATTGACTGCAACCTGATCCAGGGGAATGCGCAGGGAATTCGTGGCCGCATCCACAGCCGTGCTTTTCAGGGTGCCTGCGGTCGTTTTCAGGTCTGCATCGATGTTCTGCAACAGGGAGCGGATACCCTTCCCGAGGGCGTCTTTCTTATTCGGACTTGTCATGTTGTACTTCAGTCAGGATCCTGTCCTCCTGTTTTATTTTGGTAAGGTTGTTCTTTTGAAGGATCTCCTTGGCCAGGTTCAGGTAGTTGAGGGTGCCCTTGCTTTCCGCGTCGTACAGGATGACGGGTTTACCAAAGCTCGGTGCCTCGCTGAGGCGGGTGTTCCGGTGCACGATCGATTCGAAGACGAGTTCCTCGAAATGCCTCCGGACCTCACTCACCACCTGGTTACAGAGCCTTAGACGTCCGTCATACATAGTCATCAATATGCCTTCGATGGCCAGCTCAGGGTTTAGCCTGTTTTGTACTATCTTGATGGTATTCAGTAATTTGCCTAGTCCTTCGAGGGCGAAAAATTCACACTGCACAGGGACGATAACGCTGTCTGCCGCCGTCAGGGCATTGACCGTAATAAGACCCAGCGAAGGGGAGCAGTCGATGATGATAATATCGTACTCGTCCCTGATGGGCTCCAGGATCGCCTTGAGCACGGTTTCCCTTTGAGGATGATTGATCATCTCAATTTCCGCGCCAACCAGGTCTATATGACTGGGAACCACGTCCAGGTAGTCAATGTCGCTTTTCAGGACCACGTCCCTGACCCTGGTTTCATTGACCATGCAGTCATAAAGGCTTTGGGTGATATTGTGCAGGTCGAATCCCACGCCGGTGGTGCTGTTTGCCTGAGGATCCGCGTCCACGAGCAACGTTTTAAACTCCAGCACGGCAAAGCTGGCGGCGAGGTTGATGGCGGTAGTGGTTTTTCCGACACCCCCTTTCTGATTAGCTATACCAATGATTCGTCCCATTCGAGTGGTTTATTTGGGTAAGTTGACGGTCTCTCCTATGGAGGGTAATGAAAGGGCAATTCCTGCCTGGTTGAACAGTTTCCTGGCTTTCTCTTTATCGAGGTGGATGATGGGCCATGTATCGTAATGGACCCCCATCACCGTCCCGGTCTTGACCATGCGGGCAGCTTCAAGAGCGTCTTCGGGCCCCATGGTATAGTCATCTCCCATGGGCAAAACGGCAAAATCGGGGGTAGCCCAGTTCGGGATCAATTGCATATCCATAGTTAGTGCCGTATCTCCGCTATAATAAAAGCTTCCTTCGTCACTTTTGACTAGAAATCCGACCGGGTTGCCGGCATAACTACCATCGGGGAAGCTACTGGAGTGTTGGGCCGCCACCAGTTTAACGGTGCCGAAATCGAAGGCCCATTTTCCTCCCGTGTTCATTGGATGGACCTTGGACACACCCTGCTTGCTCATCCAACCGCAGACTTCGGCGACACCTACCACGGTTGCCCCCGTACGCGTCGCGATGGAAACTGCGTCGGCGATATGGTCCTGGTGACCATGGGATAAGAGCAAATAATCCGCCTGGATGGCGTTTACATCAACCTTTCCCTTGGCTAGCTCGTTATGGGTGACGAATGGATCAAACAATAATTTTTTCCCCTTTATTTCCACCTGGAAAGTGGCATGGCCGTAATAAGTAACCTTCATACAGAAACGCCAAAAATACGTTTTCAGGACAAAATTCGGCAACAATTCTGAGTATGTGCGTAATTTGCGCTGTTTAGTATGGAATATACCATCCTTTCCGCCACCAACAGGCCGGCCAGCAACACACTCAAAATTGCGGAAGCTTACCGGAATTTGTTATTGGAGAAGGGGATCGAAGCGGCACTGTTGAGCCTGGTTGGATTGAACGTCCTCGACCGGAACCCGGAGCTGGAGGAAGTGGAAAAAAAATTCCTGATTCCTGCCCGGAAATTTATATTCATTATTCCGGAATATAATGGGAGTTTTCCCGGAGTCCTGAAAACATTGATGGATAATTCCGATATTCGGAAAGCCTGGTGGGGAAAGAAGGCATTGTTGACGGGGATATCGACGGGCAGGGCGGGGAACCTGAGGGGTATGGAACACCTGACAGGGGTCCTGCATTACCTGAAGGTGTCGGTGTACCACGATAAGCTTCCCATTTCGGTTGTGGATCAGTTGCTGGACAAAGAAGGGAACCTGTCCGATCCGGCCACTTTGCAAGCGATCCGGGGGCAATTGCAGGAATTTATCGATTTTTAAAATTATTGAGGCGCATGTACCGTAGTACGATCTGGTTGATCATCGCTCTGATGCTACTCCTGGACCTTTATGTTTTCCAGGTGGTCAAGTTCCTGTCCCAGGGATGTACCTCAAGAACCCGTTTGGGCATAGGCATCGGGTATTGGGCGCTCTCGCTGGCCGTGGTCTTTTTTATCTACATTACCCCTTCCATGAGCGCGGGCCCAACCCGGAATTACCTCCTGGCCATCATTCTGGGTATTTTCCTGGCCAAGCTCCTGGCTTGCTTTTTTTTCCTGGCGGACGACTTCCGGAGACTCATTCAATGGATGGTAGGCAGGCTGTTTTTCAGGCGTAACGAAGGGGAAGCGGTGGCGGGAGGCGAGGGCGTAAGCCGATCGGTTTTTATCAGTTGGGTCGGGCTGGCAGTAGGCGGTGGGATTTTCGGCACGTTACTTTACGGTTTTCGTAATAAATACAATTATCACGTCCGGCGGGTTACCCTGAAGTATCCCAACCTACCGGCGGGTTTCGAGGGTTTCAAGTTTATACAGGTTTCGGACATCCATTCGGGCAGCTTTACCAATAAAGCGGCCGTGAACCATGGGGTTGACCTGATCCTCGGCGAACAACCCGAATGCATCCTATTCACGGGGGACCTGGTCAATGACCGCTCTTCGGAAATGGACGCGTATAAAGACGTGTTTTCGCGTTTGAAGGCGCCCATGGGGGTATTTTCCACCCTCGGGAATCACGACTACGGGGATTACGCCTGGTGGCCTTCCATAGAGGAAAAGGAGGAAAACCTGGAACGCCTCAAGAGGATTCAGCGGGAGATGGGCTGGCGCCTGTTGATGAATGAACACGTGATTTTGGAAAGGGGAGGGGACCGCATTGCCCTGCTGGGGATCGAAAACTGGAGCGCAAAGGCCCGCTTTCCCAAGTACGGACGCATGGAACTTGCCTATCCGGGCACCGAGCAGATACCCTTTAAAATACTGATGAGCCACGATCCATCCCACTGGGATGCCCAGGTGAGGAACGAATACCCGGACATAGACCTGACCCTGGCAGGGCATACCCATGGTATGCAATTTGGATTGGAGCTGCCGGGTTTCAAATGGAGTCCGGTAGAATACGTATATAAGGAGTGGGCGGGGTTGTATGAGGCGGACAAGCAGAAATTGTATGTGAACCGGGGCTATGGTTTTATTGGGTATCCGGGAAGGGTGGGGATTTTGCCCGAGATCACGGTTTTTGAATTACAAAGAAGTTCATGAGGTTTTTATCCAAATTGATACTTTGCATACCCCTATTGTTTTGGGCCTTCGCCGGGAAAGCCCAGACGGGGGATTCGGGGACGCATGTATCCATAGGTTATGTGGATTCGCTCATGAAGAACGACACCCTGATGAGGGACCTCAGCGCCTTCATCGACTCGGTGCAAAGGCCCAAGACCCTCCTGGCCATCGAGATGGGGGTCGGGAATGGCTTCTTTACCACGAAGAGTGCAACGGCGGCTACGGGGTACACTGAAAAGACCTTTCTATCCCCTACCATCACCTACCTCCACCGCAGCGGGCTGGGCATATCCGCCACGGCCTACGCCACAACGGATCTTGGGCGTGCGGTCGTGTACCAGGGGGCCATTACGCCCAGCTTCGATATCGGCCGACGGAATTGGGCGGCCGGCATTTCCTATACCCGGTACATCGATAAGGATTCCGTATCGTTCGGGATAGATCCCCTGCGAAACGACATTTATTCGTACGCTATCCTGAAGAAATATTGGCTTGAACCGGGGGTGACTGTCGATTTTTCCTTTGATTCCTATACACTGGAGGAAATCCTGATATTCTCGAGCATTCAACCGGGAATCGATGAGAGGAATTATGTGGTTCACGCCCACACTTTGTCGGGTGTGTTCACCATCCAGCATGACTTCGAGTGGTTCGGTCTTTTTGCACCTAACGACCACGTCGCTTTCACCCCCACCCTGATGGTTCTGGCCGATGCTTCCAATTATGGGGAAACGGCAACTAACAATATCAAGAAAGGCAGCCCTGTGGCCGCTGCTGACCTTGCCAAGCTGAATGCCGATTATAGCGGCCTCGTGAAAAATACGGGGGTCAACCTGGAATCCGTAGGAGCCCTATTCAACGCCATTTATACCTACAAGCATTTCCTCCTCTCCCCCCAACTGCTGGTCAATTATTTCATTGGCGCCAGCTCGGGAATACAGCCCCTGAGAATTTCCTACCTGATGAATGTGGGTTTGGTATTCTAATTGTATATATACACTATTTGTATCCGTTATTCGTTATTAACCAAAACAAACCCAAATGAAAAAAGTACTCACAGTTCTGGTCGTTTCCCTGGGTATCTACTCGGGAGCTTCCGCTCAAAGTTTCAGCCTGGGTGGGACCGTTGGGGCCGACCTGAGCAAGATCAACAGTACGTCTTTCAACACGGCCTTCAAGGCAGGTTGGTTGGCTGGGGTGTATGCCCAGATCAGGTTCGGCAAGCACTGGGGCCTGGAACCCGGGGCGCTGTTCATCCAGACCAACACCCAGACAGATTCCAATTTCAAAGCTTTGTACAACCCTTCGCTCAGCTCCGTTAATAACATAAGCCTGAACTACCTGGGCATCCCGGTACTGCTCACTTACCGGTTCCTGGGCATCATCGACCTGGAGGCGGGTCCCCAGTTCGGCGTCTTGCTCAACAACAACAAGACCCTGCTGGCAAATGGACAGAATGCCTTCAAAGGCGACGACGTGACGATCCTGGCCGGCGCAGAAGTCCACATCCTACGGCTACGGGTATACGCCCGGTATGGCTGGGGGTTGGGGAACATCAACAACATCAGCGCGAATCAGTACGCCAGCTCCGATACCTGGAGGAACCAGAGCATCCAGTTAGGCGTCGGGATTAATATTCTTTAATGTTGGAGCCTAGGCTTCGTGGGAAGGGCGCCTTATGGCGCCCTTTTCATTTGGCCCCCTTTTTGGACCCTATACTCTTCTGCTCCAAAAAAACCAAAGGACGCAGCCTTTGTGACAGATTGTCCAATATTGAATTATGACTTTTCCTAATTTTAATTTGATGCCCGAAAGCGAGGTAGAATTCATGCCGATCATCCCCCTGGTGGACAATGATCCGGAAAATGGCGATGAACAGGAGATTCCAACGGAACTGCCGTTGTTGCCGCTACGCAACACCGTATTGTTTCCCGGGGTAGTGCTCCCCATTACGGTGGGCCGCGATAAGAGCATCAAGGCCGTCAGCGATGCCTATAAGGCTGACAAATTGATAGGGGTACTCGCGCAAAAAGACAGTTCCATAGAAGACCCGGGAATCCTGGACCTCGAAAGAATCGGAACGGTTGCACGGATCATCAAGCAAATCAAAATGCCCGACGGGGGAACCACGGTCATTATTCAGGGTCGCAGGCGTTTTGCCGTCCGTGAATTTACCCTGGAAGATCCCTATTTCAAAGCCGGAATAACACTACTGGAAGACCATCCCGCCCCGGAAGACCAGCAATTCGAGGCGACGATGGGCTCGATCAGGGATTTGGCCGGACAAATCATCCAGCTCTCTCCGAATATGCCTTCGGAAGCGGCCATCATTTTGAAGAATATCGAGAACTACTCCTTCCTGGTCCATTTTGTCGGAAGCAATCTTCAAAACGAACTGAACGAAAAACAAAAATTACTCGAGGTCGACGACCTCAAGGCAAGAGCCGAAATGCTCCTGAACTTCCTTAACAGGGAGTTGCAATATGTTGAGTTGAAGAACCAGGTCACCAAAAAGACCAAAACGGAATTGGACAAGCAGCAGCGGGAATACTTCCTGCAACAGCAACTGAAGAGCATTAAGGATGAACTTGGTGGAGACAGCAACGAACGGGAGGTAAAGGAAATGCAGAAACGGGCCGAAACCAAGCACTGGCCCGCCAGCGCCAGGGAAGCCTTCACCAAGGGGATAGAGCGCCTGGAACGGATGCATCCCAGTACGCCCGACTATTCCATCGTTTTCAATCACCTCGACCTGTTGCTCGACCTGCCCTGGGAAGAATATACCGAAGACGCCTATGACCTGCGTAAAGCCGCGAAAGTACTCGATGAGGACCACTACGGCATGACCCGCATCAAGGAGCGCATCCTGGAATACCTGGCCGTGCTGAAATTGAAGGGGGACATGAAAAGCCCGATCCTTTGCTTTGTCGGGCCGCCCGGTATTGGAAAGACATCCCTGGGGAGAAGCATCGCCCGTGCCATAGGGCGCAAATATATCCGCTTCAGCCTGGGTGGCCTTCACGACGAAAGTGAAATCCGCGGTCACCGCAAAACCTATATCGGCGCCATGCCGGGCAGGATCGTCCAGGCCATCCGGAAAGCGAAGGCTTCCAACCCCGTCATGATCCTCGACGAAATCGACAAAATAGGAAAGGACTTCAGGGGCGATCCGTCCAGCGCTTTGCTGGAGGTACTGGACCCCGAGCAAAACCATACGTTCTACGATAACTACCTGGAACTGGAATACGACCTGTCCAAGGTATTGTTCATCGCAACCGCCAACAGCATCGCCGACATACAGCCCGCTCTCCGGGACCGCCTGGAGATCATCGAACTGGGCGGCTATGCCGTGGAGGAAAAAATCGAGATTGCCCGGAGGCACTTATTCCCCAAGGAGCAAGAGGCGCATGGACTCAAAGCCTTACCCCTGAAAGCGGGGAACAAGGTCCTCGAAAAAATTATAGAAGAGTATACACGGGAAAGCGGGGTCCGCGAACTGGACCGGCAACTGGCGGCCATCATGCGATCCCTGGCCAAAGCGTATGCGCTCACGGGAAAACTGAAGAACGTCCTTTCCACGGCCGACATCTCCCGGATATTGGGGAAGCCTCGCTACAACAACGAACTGTATAAAACGGCCCAGGTCCCCGGTGTCGCCGTGGGCCTTGCCTGGACGTACGTCGGGGGAGATATACTCTTTATGGAAACGTTGCTGAGCGAAGGGAAAGGTGAATTGAAGTTGACCGGGAATCTGGGGAATGTAATGAAGGAAAGCGCCACCACGGCCCTGACCTATCTGCAGGCCAATGGGAAAAAATACGGTATTGATCCTGAACTATTTACCAAGAGGGGAATCCATATTCACGTGCCCGAGGGCGCGGTCCCCAAGGATGGGCCCAGCGCGGGGATCACCATGCTGACGAGCCTCGTCAGTGCTTTTACGGGGCGCAAGGTCAAACCATACCTGGCCATGACTGGAGAGATCACCTTGAGGGGCCAGGTGTTACCCGTGGGGGGCATCAAAGAAAAAGTCCTGGCGGCTAAGCGGGCTGGAATAAAAGAAGTAATTTTATGTTGGCAGAATGAACGGGATGTTTCCGAAATCAACGCGGATTTTATCAAAGGAATGCAGTTTCATTATGTCCGTACGCTCCACCAGGTTTTGGAAATCGCGTTGAGTTAGTGGGCGGCTTGCGAGCTACCGTTTAGGAAAAAATAACAAAATAAATAAGGTTAATTGGTTTGATTGTTATTAATATTGTAATATTCAGATAAATTTTTCATGTTGGTTGTTTTAAGGGTTAAAGAGATTCCCCCATGTCTATGGGGGAATAGTTTTTTTGGTCCTACCTGAATCAGTTGGCGTCAGGCCTGATGTATTGGCTTAGGTGGATAAATTGGCCGTTATGATAATCCAGCATGAGCTCGTAGGTTTCCTCCATTCCCCCGGAGGCGGCCATTGACCCGGCTAAACCAAGAAACAAGCCCGCATTCCTCATGCTGGCCTCGCTGGCTGCAATTTTGATGTCCCCGGTAAAAATGAAATCATTGTTCACCTTGCTCAGAGGATAAAAGTTGTAGGGGGTCGCGATGTAAGGGGTACCGTCAGCCACATAGGCATAGATATTCCTGGGCTTTACCTTCACCTTGTTCCCCAAAGAATCTGTCACCTTTACGGTGGTGAAATTATCCTCCTTTTTTACAGAAACCGTTCCCCTCAGGTCGGGCACCTGGTTTCTGAAAGACGCATAATTGTAATATATTCCGTTACTATAGCTTGTAGCGGTGTAAAGCGGAATCCGGGTTTTCTCCAGGCTGTCTATATTGAGCACATCGTCCAGGCTGTATGTGGTGGTATCTGTGGGATGTCGTTGCAGCGCTTTCCCCAGAAAATGGGATACCACGGAATCTGCGAACGGACCGAGGTACATCGAAACCGCCGAGCCGCGGACGATATAGAGCGTATCCAATTCGGATAGTGGTTGATACCGGTCCCCGGTCTTTGCGTAAAGCGCAACATTTAGGTAACAATACCTGGTCCCGGTGGACTCCACGAACCCGAACCGCTTCCACTGGAAAAGCAACGCGCCGTCTTTCGCGCTTCCATCTACCATTGAATTCAACAGAGGACTCAGGGATGGGCCCGGGGGAGAGGGAAGGTTGAGGATGGTGGCTTTATGGAATAAGATACCGGTGGAGAGGACGCCGATAAAGTTACTGTCCTGTTTGGAATTGATACAATCGATGGTACTGTACAGGCTGTTGGGTACGATGAAGGTGGAGGTGTTGAGGTTTAAGAGAGCGATCTGATTTTGCGCCCACGCCGAATAGCCGGACAGGCAAACCATGAGAAGGCAAAGCAATCGCTTTTTCATAAATTTAAATATACTCCTATTTTTGAACCTCACTTAGGCCTACGCTTTTGAGAAAAACGTTTTTAATCGGGGTAGTGTTGGGTTGCTTTTCGGGGGGTCTCGGTGCGCAGACGCTCGGAGGGCAATCGGTATTCGGTTTTCTAAGGGAATCGAACGGCCCCCAACTGAGCGCCCTGGGGGGTGTGAACCTGACCAACGACCAGAGCGACCTGAGCCTGGC
>CAZJDB010000206.1:0-7881 GCA_964544695.1 uncultured Chitinophagaceae bacterium | reverse complement strand
GGGGCCCATAGCCCTGAGTCAAAAGTCCGGTAATGATGCCCGTTAGTACGTCCCCACTGCCTCCCGTGGCCATTCCGGCGTTCCCGGTGGTATTGAAATGCCCGGTGCCGTCGGGGCAGGCGACGAGGGTGCGATGCCCTTTGAGGACGATGATGCACCCCCGGGATACCGCCTGCTCCATGGCTAACCGCATCTGCGCAAAGTCGTCCCCGACAGCCCCGAACAAACGTTCGAATTCTTTGGGATGAGGGGTCAGGATGGAGTGGGGGGGAACCTTTTCCCAAAGCGCCGGATTCGCACCCAGCAAATTGATGGCATCGGCATCGATCACCACCGGATAGGGCGCAATGCTCAGCAGGTGCTCCAAAACGCCCAACGCCCCCATACCCAACCCGGGTCCAATGCCAAAAGCTTTATAGACCGAAGCGTCCACGGCGGCCAAATCGGTCAGGGCCATCGCTTCCGGAACGCTCACCTGGATGATATCCACGCCCGCAGGCGGAACCAAATCCGTCAATAACCCGACGCCGCTACGCAAACAGCCCTTGGAAGCCAGGACGCAGGCCCCCATTTTCCCCGTCCCCCCCGCCGCCAGCAGGGCGTGCCCAAAATTCCCCTTGTGCGAAAAGGCCGAACGGGGCCTATAATAGGATCGCGCCTCCGGAAGTTCGGTAACGAATAACTCAGTGGAAGCATCGTAGGTTGCGGAAAGTCCAATGGGCAGGAGATGCGTTTCCCCGAAAAACGGCGCATTTTCGGCCATCATCAATGCCAATTTCCACTCACCTAAAGTCAAAGTATGCGTGGCCCGGACGACCTCACCGCCCGAAGGCTCATCCGCCCGAAGCCCACTCGGCAAATCCAGCGCAATGATCGGCCGGCCGGCCCCGTTCAGATACCCCACGAGCGCGGCAGTCAGCCCTTCCAAAGGCCGGTTCACCCCCGTTCCCAAAAGAGCGTCTACGACGATGGCCGAAGCCGGCAACGACGGAAAGGCCTCTGAAGTTTGAATAAAGTGAATGTCAGGTGTAAGGCTGTGAAGCCGGGTCAAATTCGCCTGGAAATCCTCCGTCCCCGAATGCCCGAACTCCAAAATGTACACCCTCACGGGAAGGCGTAAAACCAACAGAAGCCTGGCGAGTGCAAGGCCGTCTCCCCCGTTGTTGCCCTTTCCACAAAAAATATAAAACGGTCCGTCGAACCTGGCGAGGATCCACTCGAAGCAAGCGCGTGCCGCCCTTTCCATGAGGTCCAGGGAAGAAATCGGTTCGTGGGCGATGGTGTACGCATCCCAGGCCCGGATTTGGGAAGCATCGAACAATTTCATAGCTGTGTAGATTTGGAAGTCAGCCGGAACCAGCCAATGGCGCCACCCATCGCCAGCAGGCTGGCGACGAGTACGGCTATTTTGGCCATTTCCTGATCTTCTGGCCGATCGAAGGCCATCAGGGTGATGAATATGGACATGGTGAACCCAATCCCCGCCAGAAGACCCGTCCCCGCTATCTGGCTCCAGGAACTCCGCTTAGGCAAGGTCGAAAAACCTGTTCGGACCATCAAAAAAACCGCCCCCGTAACCCCCAGCGTTTTTCCAATCAGGAGTCCTGATAAAATACCCAGACTCACATTTGAAAGCAATCCCTGGAACAGGTGCGTCGGTAGTCGTATGGCGGTATTGGCCAGCGCGAAAAGGGGAATGATGACGAAGTTTACGGGGAAATGGACCCTGTGCTCCCATTTGCTCAACTGGGGCGTGGGTACTGCAAAGGCAAAAAGCACCCCCGCGACGGTAGGGTGGACGCCACTGCGCCAAAAGCAATACCACAGCCCGATCCCCAACAGCCATTGCCCCCATCCAAACGGCACGCGGACAAAAAGGAGTCCGAGGAGAATCCCCCAAATCCCCAGCCCCGCAAATAAATACCATACCGCCAGCCCATGGGAATAGAAAATGGCGATGGCCAGTATCGCGCCCAGGTCGTCGATGATGGCGAGCGCCGTCAGGAATATTTTCAGGGAGACGGGCATCCGCGATCCCAGGATAGAGGCTACCCCCAGGGAAAAGGCTATGTCGGTGGCCATGGGGATCCCCCAACCGTGCGCATAACTGGAACCGTGATTCAGCCCGATGAAAATGAGGGCCGGCAACACCATGCCCCCGATGGCGGCGGCGGCCGGCAATACGGCCCTGCGCAAAGAAGACAATTCTCCTTTCAGCAGTTCCCGTTTGATCTCCAAACCCGCCAGGAAAAAGAAAAGGGCCATTCCCGCGTCATCCAACCAATACGAAATGCCGGAATGCCAAAAAGAAATCCAGCTCCCTCCCCAGGGTATATTGCTGAGAAGGAGGGAAAGGGCCGTGCAGGAAATCAAAAGAATGCCCACGGCCCGACTGTCGACTATAAATCTCCGGAGGGCCCGGCGTATCATTGGAATAATTCTTCCTTGCTTTTCGGTCGCAGAGCTTCCTGCCATTTGAAATTCGGAAGCCGCGTGTTTTCGATCTGGATTTGCCGCATAGGGGTCGTCGTTCCCTTCACGCCGTTCCGGAAAACCACCTTGTTGAGTTCCCGGTTGACGAAAAACAGGTCGATGGCATCGGCCTCGGCCGTATTTAGCCCCAGGTAGGCCCCGCTGTCGTTTTGCGCAAAATACACGCTGTGCGCGTAGCCCTTTGCGCGCATGTAATCCATTTCCCCGTCCTTGAAATAGCCGTTGATCGTTCTGCCCGTGATCTGGTTGAAAAAGTCATGGCCGACAGAATTGATGATGAAACCATTGAAAAAAGCGTATAAACGGGATGGCTTTTGGCGCTTGGTATAAAGGTACATGGTATCCCCCGTAATCTGACTGTGGTTGGCCCATACGGCGGGTTTGCCGAAGAACTGGAAAACCGAATCCACATCCGAATAAAACAAGCTGTCCGATTTCGCCTGCAGGGAGTCCGAAAAGACACGCACGTGATGGAACCCGATAATGTAGCGAAGCGTGCTGTCTTTTACGGGCAAACTGTCGGTGGGTTCGGTTTCTGCCACATGGGAAACGGTATCCCGGGAAGGGGGGTGGGAACTGGAATCCGCGCCAGGAGGGAAAAGAGTCGTATCCCCCAGGGCGTTCATGTGCCTGCGGAAGTAACGCAGGTCCCTGACGAGCGCGGAATAAAACGTATCGGCGCGTACGTAGGTGGTATCCTTTCCCTCTAAGATGATGAGGACGGGCTTTTCGGTGGCCAGTACGTTTCTCCGGGGCCGGTTGAAGAAGACGTGGTTAGCCAGCAAGGTATTGCTGGATGTATCCTTATAGACGACATTCCCCCGGGCTTCCCCGTTGCCGGTGTTCCGGTCGTAAGCCAGGCGGTCCGCGATGATGCTCCCGCTGCTGTCCCGGATTCGGGGCCGGTCTTCCGAATTGAATAGGTTTCGCTTCAGATCGTAAAACCCCCTGCGTGTCTCGATGATGCTCTTTCCATCGTCGATTATGGTGGGCACCTTCCAGTTGGCGATTTTCGTTTGCGTATTATAATAAAGCGTGTCGTTGGTAATTTTGTAGGCCGTGTCCGTGAGGTGTACATGCTTCATGAACGTCACATCTTTGGTCTCCCCGTAATAAATACCGTCGTCGCTGGTCAGGATGGTAGTGCCGTTCACCACTTTCCCCCCTTTTGTGTATGTCCCGACGTGGGTGGGCAGGTCGTAGTCCAGGGAATCGGTGGTGAGGACGTCTTTACCATCCGTGAGTTTGACTTGTCTTCTGAGCAATGCCTTTTTGGGGGTGGCATAATATTTCAGATAGCGGGAATAGATATCGACGCTGTCGTTATCGTTGATGTGCACATTCCCGAAGGCTTCCACCACATTCTCCTTCTGGTTGAAGTACATGCTGTCTGCGTAGAGGCGGGTCCTGCCTTGGGAAAGGGTATCGTGCCCAATGAGCTTTTCAATCTGAACACTGTCCCTGGTGATTTGCTCCAGAAAGTCGGAATGGTGGATGATCACAAGCCGTGAACCGGTATCCGGCCTTGTCGTGTCGGCCGGCGCTCCCGCCCGGCCTGTTGGCGCCGGGCGGGCCCCTGCTTGCGCCATCGCGCTACCCGCCAGACACAGGAACAATATCGAGAGTAAGGTTATGCGCATAGGTTAGTGCCCCGCCCCATCTTCAGGCAAAGGACCCTTGAGTGGGGTGGACTTGTCTTTCTTACCAAATACGGAAATATTGATATAACGCTTGGGGTGGACCCTCAGGTCGTCCAGGAGCGTGTTCAAGCTACGGATGGCGGCATTCAGACGTTGGACGGTGCCTTCGTTACCCGGTTGACCGTTCACGCTGGCCAGAATGGACTTAAGGCCGTTTGCCGCGGAGTCCAGCTTCTGGAAAGTGCCCTTGATATCGCTGGCCGCCAGACCGTCGCTGGTCTTCTTCAGGTTGGACAAGGTGGCGCTGAGGTTGTCGTTATTCTTCGCGAGGTTAGCGCTGAATGTGTTCAGGTTGTCCAGGGTCTGGGAAAGGGAACTGGTTTTATCCAGCATTCCGTTGACCCGGGTGAGGGCGGCGCCCAGTTGCGCGGCGTCGTTGTTCAGGCCCGCAATCACGCCACGGAGGTTATTTTTCGTATTCGGGTCCAGGATGGACGAGAACTTCATTAATACGGTGTCCAGGGATTCGAAGACTAGGGTCAACTGGTCCAGGACGGGATCCACGGTCTTCAATACACCCCCGATCAGGTCCTTGGAAGGCGCGGTAATAATGGTATCCCCGAGTTTGAGGAAACGCGGAGAATCCCCCAGGGTAACGTCGATTTCGGGCGTGGACAGGCCCAGGGTGGAGGGCTTGATGACGGCCACCGAATTGACAGGAATATCGACTTTCTTGGTGAGGTTCAGGGTCACCAGGATGGTGTCTATATTCTTGTGCATCGGCTTGATTTCATACACCGTTCCGATCTGCAGGCCATTGACCATAACCGCATTGGAGCTGCCAAGGCCACTGACATTGGTGTATTTCGCAAAGATGTGGCTGGAATTGGAAAAAAGGTTTCGTCCCTTCAGGAAATTGAATCCGAGGATCAGCAGGGTGATGGCAACCACGCCCAGGACGCCCACCTTTGTTTCATTTGATATCTTCATTCTATTGTTTGTTACCCGTAGTGGAATCCGGAACACCCTGTACGGATTTTCCTTCCACCTGAGCCTTGTACTTGATCACTGCACGGGTGATGGCGTCGGCGATGTCCTGTTGCCCCTCATCGCTGTTCAGCCAATCCTCCTCCTGGCGGTTCGACAAGTACCCGGTCTCCACCAATACACTGGGCATATTGGTGGACTCCAGGACCCTGATCCCCTCGTATCGCTGCATCACCCCCCGGTCACGGCCCATGGGGGCGAATTCGTCCTGGATCATCGAACCCAACTTGACGCTCTTGAAAAAGTAAGCCTTGGCCCAGGCTTCGGCTTGGATCATATCCTCCGGTGTTTCAGGCGCCGGGGTATCCGAAGTGTCCTCGGCCGCCTCCCCTTCAAGAACGGCATTGATCTTCTCTTTATCCTTCCGTGCTGTAAAGATATAGGTTTCCGTACCCGTTGGGTCCGGATCGTCTACAAAGTATTTATGATAGATGGCCACCTTCCGGACGTGCTTCTTCCGTGCGCTCCCTTTTCCCGTATAATACGCAACCTTTCGATACCCTTCGAATTCCTTATGGACGAGGACGCGCAGGTTGCAGTGTATGCAGATGAAGAGGTCCCCGTGATTCTCGTTGGCGATTTGCGCCTTTTCGCCAACCGGCTGAAAAATGTCCGTAGTCCTTGTTTCGATAACACGCACGCCAGGCAATGCGTTTTGCAAGGTTTTCCCCACTTTCATGGCGATTTCAAGGGCAAGGTTTTTTTCCAGGGAGTAAGCGCCTGAAGCACCCGGATCCTTTCCTCCGTGACCCGCATCAACGATGATCGTATTGATCCCCCGGTGGATTTGTAAAGGACCTTTGTAAAAGGAGCAAAAAGTAGCGAGCAAAAGCAGGGAAAAACCTGTAAAAACGCCTTTGAATAGCCTCTTCATACCATAGTTATATTTTTCATAAAGGACTCCAATCTCCGAGCAATATAGACCCATTTGGTTATTTTTGCCCAGATGCTGTATGAGGATCCAACGCAAATTTAGCTATAATTATTTTTTGACGGGCATTTCCGGCCTTTCCTTGTTCGGGTGGTTGGTTGTCTCTTCAGCATCCGGGGGCGGTTCTTCCCACCTTCGGCAAGCCTTGGACACCCTACCGGACCTGACTCGCGTGGTGGGTATGACGGTTACGGATACCGTCTCAAGACCCAACCCCCTTCCCACCGGCCGGGAGCGCCTGGGACGCCCGGATCAATTCGACTCCCTTTCGGTGCCCTTGTCAAAGGATGCCGTGGATGCCCCCATCGACTACACCGCCGAGGATTCCATGGTCCTCATCGTACCCGATAAAAAGGTCTACCTCTACGACCAGGCTACCACCGACTACAAAGACCTCAAGCTGAAAGCAGGGATCATCATCATGGATCAGACCACCCAAACGTTGACGGCCCGGCCCGCTCCCGGGCTTGATTCGACCGGGCAATTGATCCAACGCCCCGATTTCGTCCAAAAGCAGGACGAAGTGGTAGCCGATTCCATGCGCTACAACATGAAGAGCCAAAAGGGGTTGACCTATAACAGCTATGGGAAGGAAGGGGAAATGTTCATTTACGGCCAGCGCTCCAAGAAAATCGACGCCAACACCTTTTACTCGTACAACGCCCGGTTTACCACCTGCGACCTGGATACCCCTCACTTCGCTTTCCGCTCCAGGAAAATCAAGTATATCACGGGTAAGTTCGCCATTACGGGCTATACCACCCCCGAATTTGAAGGGATACCCTTCCCCATAGGCATCCCTTATGGCATTTTTCCCCTCGTAGAGGGACGGCACAGCGGACTTATCCCTCCGGCCTTCACCTCCAACGACCAATTGGGGCTGGAGCTGCAGGGCCTGGGGTATTACAAGGTATTCAGCGATAACTTCGACGCCACGATCCTGGCCAACATATTCTCTTACGGCAGTTGGGAAGTAGACCTGGATCCCACGTACTACGTGCGTTACCATTACAGGGGCTCCATGTCCCTCAGGGTTATGGATACGAAGATCGCCTTCAAGGGGGACCCCGATTATTCCCAGTCCACCAACTACAACCTGGTGTGGACGCATAGCGCCGACAGCAAGGCCCATCCGGGTCAGACCTTTTCGGCTTCCGTGGACTTCATGACCAGCAAGTACCAGCAATACCAAACCTATTCGCCGGCCCAGACCTACAATAACCAGGTGCAGTCCTCGATAGCCTACGCCAAGACCTT
The DNA here is from genome assembly GCA_964544695.1 of uncultured Chitinophagaceae bacterium. Taxonomy (GTDB): domain Bacteria; phylum Bacteroidota; class Bacteroidia; order Chitinophagales; family Chitinophagaceae; genus Dinghuibacter. The sequence continues at coordinate 513 of CAZJDB010000206.1, read as the reverse complement.
TACGGGGACCCCGTTTTACTTCTCCGCGGCCCTGAGCCAAAACCAGAATACGGAAGCCCGCTTGCAAAACGTTTCCTTTCCCAACCTCAACCTGACCATGAATAATATTTTTCCATTTCAGAAAAAGGACCAGATAGGTCCCAAGAAATGGTACCAGAACCTGGGCATCGGGTACAACGGATCCTTCCAGACGCTGATTTCCTTTTACGATACCGCCTTCAGCTGGAGACAAATCGGGGATACCTTACAATACGGCTTTCACCATACCATACCCATCCAGCTGACCCTCCCCCCATTGGGACCCATTCAAATCTCCCCCAGTGTCAGCTACGACGAAACGTGGTTTTCGCGACAGCTCCTGCTGAGCTGGGACAGCAAAGATTATAAGGTGGATACGACCATCAAGAAGGGTTTCTATACTCAACGCCAGATGACTTACGGGGTCAGCGCCAGCACTGCCTTGTACGGTACCTTCAATTTCGGCAGCGGGTATATCAAGGCCATCCGCCACGT
>CAZJDB010000205.1:0-8056 GCA_964544695.1 uncultured Chitinophagaceae bacterium | reverse complement strand
CGGCAACTAATGACTAGCCAGACCCAGACCAAATTGAACTTCAGGCTCGCCAAGAACAGGGCCTACAAGGTGATGATCGTCATCCTGGCGTGCCTCATCACGCTGCCGTTGTTCTTCATCATCGGGTACATCTTCAAGGCGGGGATCGAGCACATCAACTGGCACTTCCTGACCAACATCCCCAAGCCCGTGGGCGAGATCGGGGGCGGGATCGCCAACGCCCTGGTGGGCAGTCTGATCATCGTCGCCATGGCGACGGTCATCGCCATCCCCTTCGGCGTATTGTGCGGCATTTACCTCAGCGAGAACCAGACCTCGCGCCTGGCGTACTGGAGCGGCCTGGCGGTGGACATCTTACAGGGCGTCCCTTCCATCATCATGGGCATCGTGATCTATTTCTGGCTCGTCAAGCCCCTGCACCACTATTCGGCCTTCGCGGGCAGCATCGCCCTGGCTATTATGATGCTCCCCATCGTCATCCGGTCCACGGAGGAAACACTGAAGCTCCTCCCCGATTCACTGAAGGAAGCCGCTTTGGCGCTGGGCATCCCCTACCACCGGGTGATCCTGAACGTCATCGTGCCCTGCGGCATGAGTGGGATCCTCAGCGGATGCATTCTCGCCGTGGCGCGCGTCGCGGGCGAAACGGCGCCCCTGCTATTCACCGCCCTGGGTAACGACTACCTGTCCGTCAATATCTTCAGGGAAATGCACAGTCTCCCCGTGCTGATTTACAACTATTCCACGAGCCCCTACCAGGAATGGCAGAACCTCGCCTGGGGCGCAAGCCTTATCCTGCTGATATGGGTCCTATTACTCAACATTACCACTAAAGTGATCGCCAGAAGATGGAAGATACAATTATAAAATCCCAGGACTTCAACGCTTACTTCGGGACCAACCACGCTGTCAAGAATGTCAACATCGAAATCCCCCGGAACCACACCGTCGCGGTGATGGGGCCGTCGGGCTGTGGAAAAACAACCTTCCTGAGGTGCATCAACCGCATGCACGAGCTGATCGCCGGGGCGCACACGGATGGGAAAATGTTCCTGCACTCGGAGAACGTCTACGATATGCACCCCATTTTCGTGCGCCTTAAAATCGGAATGGTGTTTCAGCGTCCGAACCCTTTTCCCAACCTGAGCATTTACGATAACGTCATCGCAGGATATAAGCTGGTGGGCATGAAGTTGTCCAAGGCGGATAAAGACCAGAAGGTCGAGGAAAGCCTTACCAAGTCGGCGCTGTGGACCGAGGTAAAGGATAGCCTTCATAAAAAGGGGACCTTCCTGTCGGGGGGCCAGCAGCAACGCCTGTGCATCGCGCGTGCCATCGCCATGGAGCCCGAGGTGATGTTGTTCGACGAGCCCACAAGCGCCCTGGACCCCATCTCTACGGCCAGTATAGAGGAGCTGTTTCACGACCTGAAGAAATCCTTTACTCTTATCATCGTCACGCACAATATGCAGCAGGCGGCCCGCGTCAGCGACAAAACGGCCTTCTTTTACCTGGGCGAGCTGGTCGAGTACGACGAAACCAAGACCATGTTCACCAACCCGAAGGATGCGCGTACGCAGAACTACATTACCGGAAGATTCAGTTAACTTTGTAAGTATGACACAACTGGAAGTAGAGCTAAACGAACTCAAGACCGAGGTAGCCAACATGTGGGCCCTGGTCCTTTCTCAACTAACCAAGGCCCGCGACTCGATATCGAAATTCGACAAGGACCTGGCCCGCGAAGTCATGCTGAGGGAAAAGCGCGTCAACGCCTACGAGCTGAAGATCGACCGGGATTGTGAAAACATATTCGCGCTCTACTGCCCCGTGGCCATCGACCTGCGCTTCCTGCTGGCCGCGCTGAAGATCAACAACAACCTGGAACGCATCGGGGACATCGCCGACGGCATCGCGCGCTACGTGATCGACGTGCCCAAGCCCTTTGCGCAGCCCATCATGGAGCATACGCAGCTCCTGAAAATGTTCCAGGACAGCCTGAACGTCATGAACGACGTCAAGACGGCCTTCGAGACCGAAGACACCACGCTGGCGCGGACGATCTTTGAAAAGGATGAGGTCCTGGACCGCTTCAACCTCGGCGCCAACAAGAAGATCGCCGAGTGTATCGAAAAAGACATCACCCTCACCACCGAGGCCATGTACGTGCTATCCATCATCCGCAAGCTGGAACGCGTCGGGGACCAGTGCACCAACATCGCCGAAGAGATCATCTTCTACATCGAGGCTAAGGTTCTCAAGCACGTCGGTTCGGGGCAGAAGAAGTAGCCCTCCCCCGAACTCGGTATTGCGCAAAGGCGCGCCCCAGGATACTTTTGGGGCATGACTCGTATACTTATCCTCTGCGCGCTCGCACTGCTGTTGTCCGATGCCATGTGCAAAAAGAACGGCTTCAACGGACAAACCCTCGTCATCGACAGCGTTAGCCCCCGCTCCGGCAACTCGGGCACTTTCGTCACCATAACAGGCAGCGGCTTCAGCCCCGATACCAGCCAGGACCAGGTATCCTTTGGACTGATCGCGGGCCGGATCGCCCTGGCCAGCGCCACGCAGTTGGTGGTGGTCGTACCGACCAATCCCGACTCCGCTTCCCTCGATTCCGTCGTCATTTTGATTTCCATCACCCAACAATCTCCGGTGGGGGCGGGATTCTTTTATTACAACATCAATGCCCCCACGACTGTGAGCACACTCGCGGGCAGCGGCGTCTCCGGCCACGCCAACGGAACGGGAACAGGGGCTACCTTCAGCAACCCCGAGAACGCGGCCGTGGACAAGAACGGGAACCTATTCGTCGCCGATTACGGGAACAACGAGATCCGGGAGGTGACCCTGCAGGGCGTCGTGACCACCTTTGCGGGCAGCACCACGTCGGGCTTCAAAAATGCGAACGGGACTTCCGCGCTGTTCAAGCAACCCAGCGGGGTGGCCTTCGACAGCCAGGGCAACCTCTACGTTTCCGATCAAGGGAATAATGTGATCCGTAAGATAGATCCCCAGGGCAATGTAACCACGCTCGCGGGGAGCGGCAATGCCTTCTACCAGGACGGTGTGGGAACCGGCGCGAGCTTCAACGGTCCCATCGGGATCGCGTACGATTCTATCGGGAACGCCCTGTACGTGGCGGACAGCCACAACAACGACGTACGGAAGATCGACCTGTCGAACGATTCGGTGAGCACCTTCGCGGGCAGCCTCTACCCCGGGAACGCCAACAGCAACACCAATGCCCTGTTCGCCTCCTTCAACAGCCCCCGGGGGATTACGATCGAGCACCCCACGGGAGCCCTGTACATATACGTGGCGGATTACGGCAACAACGAAATCCGGGAGGTGATCGATAACGGCACCGCTACGGGCGTACTCACCTTGTCCGGGATGGGGTCCGCGAGCTTTAATAACGGCACGGGGACGGCCACCTTTTCCAGCCCCAACGCGACCGCCCTGGGGTATTCGCCCAAGGGGGTCACCGAATTCTTCATCGCCGACGCCAGCAATCACGCCATCCGCTATGCACTGGAGGACCCGGAATCGGCCATTGCGGGAGAACTGGACGTGATGACCCTGGCCGGGAACGGTACCCCCGGTCTCGTGAACGGATCGTACGCCCAGGCCCGGTTCAGCTATCCCGATGGGGTCGTGTTCAATCCAATCGACGGGAACCTGTATGTCATAGAATTCGGAAATAACGACGTACGGAAGATCGTTGTACCGAACCCGTGAGTATCTAATTTGGCACACCGGGAAATTTCCCGTAACCCAGGGGGGTTATTCCACATAAATTGAGTCGTTTACCCTGATTTTTTTCCAAAAACGACTAATCATGCCGAACAACCCACAGCACCATGCTGTCATTCTCGACAGCAGAACCCAGCGCGTTGTCCGCCTGGGACATGATTTCGCAGCCCAAGACGGGTATCATGCCAGCATCGTCCGAGCCAAAGGAGCGGACGGAAAGGAAGGGGATCAAGTGGTCTTTACCACTCCCAAAAAGACCTACCAGTTCAAAGCTGCTGCCTTGAAAACCCCGCCCGACACGGGAGAGCCCAAGACACTGACGGATCCTTCTCACCAGTTTCCCGTCGTCCTGGATCCCTCCGTCCACCGGGTCATCCCCATGGACACCGAACTCTCAGGTGATCCGAATTACAGCCTCAAGTACAGCAACACGGCCCCGGCGGGTTCGCCGGCCAAAGACGTGCTGACCTTCAATCCCAAAGACAACGGGAACGGAGGCGGCGTCGGAGGCGGCGGAAAGCAACCACCGGATACGGGGGCCTAATCCAGTCTGTCGAAGTACCTGTCTAAAAAAAGTTCCCACCCGGATTCCTTACCGAAGGTGGACCCCGCCTCCTTGTAGGCGCTCCACGCAACTTCCTGGTGTTTCCAGCGGACCCGGGTGGAGGGATAATAGATAGACAGGCCGCTGTACCCATACCTGGAGGCGGACGTCCGGTCCGTTTCCAGGTATGTTTCTCCTACCCGTCCCTCCACCAACATCCGGGTGCGCACCGAGGCGAAGGCCTCACCAAAGGCACGTACCCCGTCCAGCCAACCCAGGCGCTCTACGACGAGATCAACCCAATGCCCCGTGTCTACCAGGTCATATTTCGGGCTATTGGACACCACTTCCATCTGCGCCCTGATCCTTTGCAGGTCCCCGATAATGTCGGGCAACCGGAATTCCAGGAGGTCTATAAAGCGTTTAAACAGGGACACCGCCTGACCGTAATGCGGAGGCGCCACGGCAAACATCGTTGTCCTTTGGATATAGCCACCCATCCCCTTGTCCAGGTATTTTTGCCAGTAATCGGCTACTGCGCGCTGTGCAATCGTTTCTGTGTCCAAATGCAATGCGGTGAGCAGCCGCGCGTAGTCATACCCCATCGAGGGCATGACACCCTGTGGCGCCAGCAGGTAGCGCACCTTGTTCCGCAACAGGTATCCGTTGTCAAACGTTTGCATGTAGCAATTCACCATCAGCATCAGGTCGATTCCCTCCGGAGGCAGGCAGGCTTCGAGTTCCTCCATCCATAGTATGTCGCGGGGGCCGTCCTCGCAGTGGATCCCGAAGGCCGCGCCATGGCTGTAGGTGAGAAGCATCTTCCGCCGCGCCGGCTGTGCAAAGGCTTCGCGTAAGGCCGGCAGGCGTTCTTTTTGACCCCCGTAGACAAACCGGCCCTCGACCACCTGCACTTTTTCACGAATGACCACTACGCGCACTCCCGGCGGCGGATCGGCAAAAGCGGCCAACATGGCCTCAGAGGAAAGCAGTTCTTCGAAGATGTCCCGCATCAATATCACCAACAACCAATCCATAATGTAATTTAGTGGGGAATAAGGTTGTAATTAAACGGGATTTTTCCCATAGGCAGGCGATTCAAAAAAGCTCAACTTGCAGCCGCCTGCCTATGAAAAACACCTATTCTTTTTTATCAATTTTGAATTATGAAAATTGCTATTGGCCTGGCCGATGATCACCAATTGTTCCTGAAGTCGTTGACGATGCTGATCAACAGCATGGACCGGTTCGAGGTATCGGTACAGGCTTTAAACGGGGAGGACCTGCTGCACAAGCTGGAAACGATGCCAAAGCCGCCCGCGATCCAACTGATCGATGTGGACATGCCGTCGATGGGTGGGGAGCAGGCTACCAAGGCCATCAGCTCGCGCTTTCCCCTGGTCAAAACGGTCGCGCTGTCCATGAAGGACGACGACATGAGCATCCTGAGCATGCTCCGCGCGGGTTGTTGCGCCTACCTCCTCAAGGATATCCACCCTGACGAACTCGAGCGCGCCCTGTTGGAAATCCATACCAAGGGATTTTACAACGGGGACACGTCCAACATCAATTACCGGCGCCTCCTGCTCACCGCCCAGGAAGCCGATTCCGTGAATATCACGGAAAAGGAAAAGGCCTTCCTGAGACTGGCCGCCAGCGACGCCACGTATAAACAAATCGCCAACGAAATGGGCCTCTCCGAAAGGACCGTGGACGGATACCGCGAGTCCCTGTTCACGAAGCTAAACGTGCAAAGCCGGGTTGGCATGGTCCTGGAAGGCGTGCGCCGCAATATCGTGCACATCTAGGGATTTTTGCTTACTTTGGACCACTAAGTATCGGTGATGCGTTTCCTTTGGCCTTTGCTGCTGCTCCTGCTTTGCTACTCCTCCCTACGGGCCCAGGATTCCACACGTTATTTCTTCAGGCACATCTCCACCTCAGAGGGCCTCAGCTCCATTTATGTCCGGGACATCGTACAGGACCCTTACGGATTCCTATGGGTCGGCACCCAGGAAGGGTTGAACCGCTTTGACGGGAGGAACGTGCGCGTCTATAACAAGGGAGCGGGCGGCGCCAGGGGGATCACGGGGTCGGACATACGCAGCCTCGTGCTGGATACCTCGCGCCGCTTGATCTGGGCCGTGAGCTCCTTCGGAGGCATCGACGCAATCGATTACCGTACGGGCGTGGTGACCTATCGCTTTTCGCAAGCGAGGGATTCGGGCATGGCCAATATCCTGCTCAAACCCCTGGCCCTGGTGGGGAAACAATTGTTTATCGGAAGCTCCAAGGGTTTGTTCCTACTGGACAGCATGGGTGGCGTACCCCGACACCTTCCCCAGGCGGACAGCCTGCCCATCGACTATATCATCAGCGATATGAAAGGGCGGCTCTGGCTGTTTTTCAGGGGTGGCCGGGTGCAGTTCCTGGATGAGAAAAGCGAAACCCTCTCAAAATCCTTCTATGTCAACGCAGACACGACCATACGCTTCTACGACCTGATGCTGCTCGGAGGCCAGCGGGTCCTGGCGGCCACCAGCCGCGGACTCCAGGCGTATTACCTGGATCAGGCGGGAGACATCACGTGCGACCCCAACCCCTTCCCGCACGCCCCCTATTCCAGCGATACGGCTGTATATGCCTGCAGCCTGGACCGGCAAGGTTCCCTGTGGTACGCCACCAGCGACCACCTCATCCGGCTCGATCCCGGAACGCGCAAGCCCACCGAAATCAGGGAGAACTTTACGAAGGACCCCTACGGCTGGATCGGGTCGGTCTATGCCATTTATTTCGACAGGGACAATAATTGCTGGCTGGGTTGTCAGGAAGGGCTGGCATTCACGACCAACCTCCCTTCCCCCTTCCTGCGCATCAATGCCTCTTCAGAGGTCTCGTCGGACGTGAGGATCGGGGATGCGTACTATCTCTACCCCGATACGGGTTCCATATTGCTGGCGTGCACGCCGGTGAACCTGTACCATGTCAATACTGCCAGCGGGGTGATCCGCACCATGGGAAAGAAAATCCCTTACTACCATATATTCAGGGATCCGAACAACCTTTTGATGACCTCCAATACCGATGGCACCTTCATCCTGAAAGGGAATACCCCCGTCCCCGTGGAAAACGTCTATCCCGAATTCAAGCCCTTCAAGCAACTCAGCTTCAACGGTCACGCGTGGTTCGGGGATAGTCTCCTGGCCTTCAGTACTACCTTCCGCTATAAGGGGGTCGTGCTGTGGAACTACAAAAAGCACGAGGTGCGGCTGGTCAACCAGGAGACGACTCCTTTGCGCCTCACGGATTACACGACGAACGGCACCTTCCGGGACAGGCGGGGCAAACTCTGGGTCCTGGGCAACTCGGGCATTTCCGTGCTGGACCTGAAGACGAATACCAGCAGTGTGCTGGATATGCGGGATCCGGTCACGCACGCGTATAACACCATCTTCTTCGACGCCTGCCGCTGCGGGGATTATTACTATGTCGCTACCTACGGATCGGGTGTACTGGTGCTAGATTCTAATTACCATGTCCTCCGGGCCATCACGACTGCCCAGGGCTTAAGTTCCAACAACACGTATAAAGTCATCCCGTTCAAGGACAGCCTCCTGCTCGTCACCTCCAATTACGGACTGTCGGTGATCCGGGTCAAGGACGGTGACAAGGTGGTGCGCTATTACGATAATGAGGGGCTGAACTCCAACAGCCTGGAGGAATACAGCGGCATCCGTTGCGGGAACATGGTGT
>CAZJDB010000204.1:0-7952 GCA_964544695.1 uncultured Chitinophagaceae bacterium | reverse complement strand
CGGGCCTGCTGGGTCAATTGGTAATTGGTCATTTCCTGGGCGTTCCTGGGAAGGTTGCGGATCAGGCGCGCCCGGGTCTTGCTGTCCATATTCTTGGTGGCGGTAGCCAACTCGTCATCCTTGAAGTCGGTGGTGACGAAGTCGTGTTCGAATTGTTGGCGGGTGGGTTTGGGCTTTATGACCACGGTGGCGAGATAGTGGCTGGTATCTCCGGTCATCAGGGCCACGAGGTTGTATTGGTTGCCGGGAAGGTTGGCGGGTATCTTTTTTTCCAGGGGTGAAAAGCCCACAAAGGTGAACTGGAGGACATCGCCCTTCAGGACTACCAGAGAGAAAACTCCCTGCTCATTGGCCACTGCCCCCCGGTTTTGTCCCTTGACCATAACGGTAGCCCCAGGCATGGCCTTGAGGCTATCGGACGTCATGACTATCCCAATCACTTCGATCACCGAGTCCTTGAAATTCTCGAATTGAGCCAAGGTCCTTAGGGGTAGTATGCCAATCATGCCAAGCAGACAAAGTTTCAGCAATCTCTTCATACACTATATATTGGCCGCGCCTCCGGCGTGGCTGACTTATGTTGGAGCCGCGGGCGCTACCACGCGATCTGAAGGGCAATTTACCCAGATTTATTTAGATCAGCAAAGTAAGATGATCAATGGTTAATTTTGCAGGGTGGCATTAATTTAACAAACGTATAGGAATAATTGTATAAATGATAACTGAACAGCAAATCCTTACGGCCCTGGGGAATGTACAGGAACCGGATTTAGGAAAAGACATCGTGACCCTGCAAATGGTCAAAGACATACATATCACTGGAAAGACCGTGACTTTCACGGTCGTATTGACGACTCCCGCCTGCCCCCTGAAGGATTTGATCCACAACGCCTGTGTCAATGCGATCCACCTGCTGGTGGACCCCGAGGCCGATGTGGACGTCCGCTTTACCGCTAATGTAAGCTCGAATCGCTTGGATAATAAACAGTTATTACCACAAGTCCGAAACATCATCGCAGTGGTGTCGGGCAAGGGCGGTGTGGGCAAATCCACGGTAGCGGCCAACCTGGCCCTGGCCCTGAGCAGGGGCGGAGCCAGTGTGGGTCTGATGGATGCCGATATTTACGGACCCAGCGTTCCGATTATGTTCGGGGTCCGGGGAGAGCGTCCCCTTATGATGACCGTGGATGGGAAAAACAAGATCGCGCCCCTGGAGCGTTATGGCATTCAGTTGATGAGCATCGGGCTGCTGGTCGACGAAAAACAGGCCGTCGTATGGAGAGGTCCCATGGTCAGCACGGCCATCCGTCAGTTCGTGACCGACGTCCATTGGGGGGAGCTCGACTACCTGGTCATCGACATGCCTCCGGGTACGGGTGACATCCACCTGACCGTCCTGCAAACCGTACCCGTCACTGGCGTTGTCATCGTCACCACTCCCCAGAAGGTGGCCCTGGCGGATGCGCGGAAGGGTATCGCCATGCTGGGACAGGCACAACTGAATGTACCCGTCCTGGGGGTGGTGGAGAACATGAGCTATTTCGTACCCGCCGAGTTGCCCGACCACACTTATTACATCTTCGGGCAAGGCGGCGGGCGGCGACTCGCTGAAGAATTCGACCTGCCCTTCCTCGGGGAAATTCCCCTCGTGCAAAGCATACGCGAAGGGGGAGACCTGGGGATTCCCGCCATGATCGGAGACGAGGCGGCGGCGCGCAAGCCCTTCCTCGACTTTGCCGGAGCCACGGTTAGGAGTATCGCTAAAACCAATGCCAACCTCGAGCATGTATATACCCAGACGATATGAGGAAAAGGACCGCGAGGCCATCAACGCCTTCGTTCGGGGAAATTCCTTCGGAATCCTGGTGACGGTTTCCGACGGCCGACCCGTGGGGACGCATATTCCCATGCTGCTTTCGGCGGAAGGAGCGTATTTGGTGGGGCACATCTCGCGCGGTAACGATCAAAGGCATTCCCTGGTGGATGGGGCACAGGTGCTTGCGATTTTCCCGGGTCCCCATGCCTACATTTCTCCCCGCTGGTACAGCGAAATGAACGTCCCCACCTGGAACTATCTGTCCGTGCACGCGTACGGCGTTATCGAGCTGATGGAGGGAGCCGCTTTGGAAGAAGCGTTGGCGACCATGGTCGACTTTTATGAACATTCCATGCCTCGGCCCGTTTCGATTTCCGAAATCCCATCGAAGACCTATCAGGATGACCTCCGCGGCATCGTTGGCTTCCGCATCCGCGTAACCGAATGGCAGGCCGCGGCCAAACTCAGCCAAAACCGGGATGACCAGAGCTATGGCCGAGTCGTTTCCGAATTGGAAAACTCGGAGGATGCGGCGGCGCGCGCCGTGGCCGAAGCGATGCGGAAAAAGCGTACCTTCGGGCCATGACACGCGCGCAGCTGGTGCAACTCATCAGGGACAGGGCATCCTACCTGTGCATAGGCCTGGATACGGATCCCACCAAGATCCCAACCGGCTGCACGGTGTTCGATTTCAATAAAGCCATCATCGACGCCACCAGGGACCTCTGCGTCTGTTACAAGATCAATACGGCCTTTTACGAAAGCCAGGGCATCCAGGGATGGACCTCCCTCGAGCGCACTGCCGCCTACATCGGTGACAGCCACTTCCTGATCGCCGACGCCAAGCGCGGGGATATAGGAAATACGTCAGTTCAATACGCAAAGGCCTTTTTCGAACGGATGCCTTTCGATGCCGTCACGGTGGCGCCCTATATGGGAGAGGACAGCGTACGACCCTTCCTGGATTTTGCGGGAAAGTGGGCCATCGTTCTCGGATTGACTTCCAATCCCGGAGCCGCCGATTTCGAACTGCTGGAAACATCGGGACGACCCCTGTATGAGCGCGTGATCAGCACTGCAAGCCGCTGGGGTACACCCGATAACCTCATGTTTGTCGTGGGCGCTACACAGGTGGAAGCCTTCCGGCATATCAGGCATCTCGCGCCCCAACATTTCTTCCTCGTACCCGGGGTCGGCGCCCAGGGGGGCAGCCTCCGGGAGATTTCCGAAAGAGCTTTGAATTCTGAAGGAGGCCTCCTGGTAAATGTATCCCGCGGGATCATTTATTCGGGAAAGGACGCTGCCTTCGCGGAAGCCGCAAGGCAAGCCGCTACCGCTTATCAGGTGGAAATGAAGACCTACCTCGATAAAATTTTGCAGGTTAAAACTTTTGAATAATTTTAGGGCTCCACGTGCGGTCCAGGTTCACGATATTACTCCTTTTGTTTTCCGTGAGGATTTTCCTCGGGCCGGTAACTTTTACCTTCGACGCCCGCTCCCAGGGAAACATCGAGGAAGCCTTCAACAATATCAAGCTGCACAAGCGCCGTGCGTCCTTCATTGACTTGCAACGTTCGGGGATTTCTTCGAGCTTCCTGCCCGCATCCGTGATCCAGGTGAGCGAACCAATCGAGAAAGCCCCAATGCGTATTAGCCACCGCAGGGTCCAGCCGCAGGTATTTGCCGATGCAGCGCCTTATTCGGTGCGATTGCTGGTAGTTCGCGTTCGCGATCCTTTACAATCCAGGAAAGAAATATTATTGATATGACCCCTCGGAACTGAGGGTGCATGTGCGGCTTCGCGCCTCGGCGAGCCGTTTTCCGAACTCATTTATTTTACTTGCATCCGACTTATAGCCGATTGGCTCTTAAGAGGATTACGGCCTGTTTCTACAGGCCGTAGCTGTTTGGCGCGGGAGTTGCGCCCCCGCGGAGCCACACAATTTTAGTGATTATTTGGGATTTTTTTTGTTAAAGCATGGAATGCCTCATAGAGGCGATATACATCTTCGAAGTTGTTGTAAAGGGGTGCGGGGGCAATGCGAATGACGCCCGGTTCACGGTAATCGGTGGTGATCCCCACATCGGAAAGGGCAGTATGGATCGGCTTTGCACCTTTTGGAAAGAATAGGGAAAGCTGGGCGCCCCTTTCCTCGGGGTCACGAGGGGTTATGATCTCGAAGGTTGCGTTTTGTATTGTGTCCAGCAGGTATTCCAGATAGCCCGTCAGTCGCAGGCTTTTCTCCCGGAGCCGGTTCATCCCCGCGTTATGGAAGAGCTCCAGCGAGGCTTCCAAACCGGCAAGGGCCAGGCCCGGGGGAATGCTCAGCATCCATCCGTCCGCACCCGGCTCGGGGGTGAAGGTTTTGGGCATCTGGAAACGCGTTTTCAAATCGGAGCCACTCCAACCCGCCAGGCGGGGTACGGTTGGATCCATCCCAAAGCGCTCGTGGATATACAGACCTCCTATGGCCCCCGGGCCTCCGTTCAGGTATTTGTAAGAACACCAGATGGCGAAATCGACATCCCAATCGTGCAGTTTCATGGGAAGGTTGCCAATGGCGTGGGCCAGGTCATAACCGGCCAGGGCTCCGTTTTCATGCACGGCCCGGGTGATGGTTTGCAGGTCGAAGTATTGTCCCGTGTAATAGTTCACACCTCCGATCAGGACCAGGGCGAGGCTATCACCTTGTTCGGCGATGATCCTTAGCAGGTCTCCTTCCCGTATACATTTTTCACCCGGACGGGGGCTGACTTCTATGAGGGCTTCTTCGGGAGTCAGGCCGTGGGCTTTTATTTGGCTTTCAATCGCATATTGGTCCGAAGGAAATGCCCCGGCTTCCATGAGCAGTTTCCTTCTACCGGGTTGAGGCCGGTAAAAGGAAGCCAGCAGGAGGTGCAGGTTCACGGTCAGCGAATTCATCACGGCCACTTCGTGGGGCAGCGCGCCCACGAGGGCGCCCAGGGGTTGTTTGAAGCGGTTGGGATAGGTCAGCCACGCCGTTTCTCCTTCACCGTATCCGTGAATGGCATACGATTTCCAACTGTCCACGATCCGGTCTACCATGGCCTTGGCCCCCACGGGTTGCAGGCCCAGGGAATTTCCCAGGAAGTAGACTTCGCCGGTGGAGGGGAAATAGAATTGTTTCCGGTAGTCGCGCAACTCGTCGGAGGCGTCTTGGGCACGGGCATAAGTAAGGGAGGCTTCCATGGCGCCAAGATACAAAAAATGCGGCGCGCGATATGCGCGTTGGGCGTCGCCGTGCGCCTCCCCGCGCCGTGCGCGCTAGCTTCTCAGGTGGACCGTGGAGAATTCCGTGTGGATCCGGATCGATACGGATCCATCCCCGGACTTGCCCGAATACGTTTTCCGGAATGAATCGTCGTGATCTCCCTCTCTTTGAATCGAATACGAACTGGCATTTTCCATGTTTCCGAAATGCGTCGAAATATTGAAGGAAGCGGGGATTCCCGAAGCCAGGCTAACGTGCAAGCTGGTATACGAATTGTCGATGTCCAGGCTTTTCAGTCCAGTGGTGGCGCTCAGGCGCATGACGTCGCAAAAGTCGAAGGCTCCATGGATGTCTCCGGACATTTCGGAAATTTCCGCTTTGGAAAACTTGATAGTTAATTCTCCGTCATGCATTCCCGCGATCGTTGCTTTTCCAAATTGCACGTCCAGAGATTTCACGGAGGCAAGGTGACCCGTTTCGATGCTCCCGAACTTGCTGCTCAGTTCAACGGTACCTTTATAATCGGGTATCGTAATGCTCCCGAAATCATCTGAAAGATGCAACGGTTGGGTGGCGGGCATGGAAACCGAATAATCGATGGTGAATTTGCGGCGATTGTCACCGTGTCCCTTTTGGTCCTCATTGTCGATAACCGTTTCGAAATATACGCTCCCATTGGATTCCTTTTTATCATCGACGCTGATGCGGTCGAGTAACCGCGCAGCTTCGTCGTCGTCTCCCCCGGAAACGGTAATGGTGATGTCCACCTGGATCTCGGGTTTATCCCAAAGGTGCACATCGACCTTTCCAAATTTATTGTGTATCCTGACATTGTCTCCGGCCGCCAGGGGATAGGATTTGTGGTACGTTTTGGTCTTATCGGCGGCCCGGGCGGAAAGGCAGGACACGAGCAGGATCAGGCTAAATACTTTTTGTAACATGGCTTTTACTGTTTATTTGATGAATGATCCCCAACTGCCGGTTGATCAGATCGACTTGCAGGGTTAAGTTTTGGAGCATCGCCTGGAGGACCATTTCCTGGTTGACCTGTACGGGCAATTGTTGCTTCAACTGTGCGTAAGCGCTATCCAGTTTTTGCAGGTCTCCGGTGAAGCGTTTGTATAGTTCGGGTTGGGCGTCCTTGATTTGGGACAGTTCCCTGTATTTGGCATCGATGATTTGAGAGAACACATGGAATTCCTGGGTATAAAGCGAATCATCGTTGGGCAGCGTTGCTACGACCTGCGTGCGTGCGTCGTCTCCCGTCGGCTGCTGGAAGATGGCCACGCTAACAGCGACCACGACCGTGGCCGCCGCCAGCAATGTCCATTGGAAGTTTCGCGGGCTGTTTTGCTTCCTGGCTATACCCTGCTGGATGCGATTCCAAACCTCCGGCGAGGGTTGTTCCGCATCGAACGCATCACGGTAGGATGCGATAAAATCTTTCAAGCTCATTTGCTACCTCCTTCCTTTATGATCTCCAATAATCTTTTTTTGCCCCTTATATACTGGGTCCGCACCGTAGCGTGCGCCACACCCAGTATCCCCGCAATTTCCTCGTGGTCATACCCTTCGAACAGGTAAAGACTCAGGACGGTGCGGAACCCCGTGGACAGTTGCTGCAAGGCGTCCCGGATTTGCCGGACACGGTAGGTTTCCACCTCGAGGTCCGGATCATCTTCCGGGGGTACCCCGTCCCAGGGTCCTTCTATCAACACCAACTTCTTCTTTTTGAGTTGGTTGATGGATTTGAACACTACTATTTGCCGGAGCCAGGCCCCGAAAGTCGATTCCCCGGAGAACCGGTCGAGGTTCCGGAAGGCATCCAGAAAAGCCTCCTGGAGGATGTCCTCGGCGTCGGCCCTGTTCCCCACGATGCGCAAGGCCGTGTTGAACATGGCCCGGGCGTATTGCTGATACAGCAAGCGGAAGCTACGGGGATCCCCCCGACGGCCCTGGCTGACAAGTTCGTTAGTCTCTGGCTGCACAGCGTACATGGTATAAGGACAAGCGGATGGAAGGGATGTTGCAAACCTGCATTCTTTTTCCCTACTTTCGCGAAACTACTAAACGATCGTTATGCCCCAAGACCTGTTTCAATCTCCCGACTATTACCAGGTAGACGAGCTGCTGAGCGATGAGCACAAACTGGTTCGGGAGAGCGTCCGTACCTATGTCAAAAAGGAAATCAGCCCCATTATCGAGACCTATGCGCAAAAATCCGAGTTCCCAAAACAGGTGATCGCCGGTCTGGGGGCCCTGGGATGCTTTGGGCCTACGATACCCGTCGAATACGGAGGAGGAGGGATGGACTATATTTCCTATGGGTTGATGATGCAGGAACTGGAAAGGGGGGATAGCGGGATCCGATCCACGGCCTCTGTGCAAGGCTCCCTGGTGATGTTCCCCATATTTGCTTTCGGGAGCGAGGACCAGAAGCGCAAGTACCTACCTAAGCTGGCCACGGGGGAGTGGATGGGGTGCTTCGGGCTGACCGAACCCAACCACGGCTCCGATCCAAGCAGCATGCAAACGAACTTCCGGGAAGAAAAGGATCACCTGATCCTGAACGGCGCCAAAATGTGGATCAGCAATGCGCCCTTTGCCGATATCGCCGTGGTCTGGGCCAAAGACCCAACGGGGGAGATCAGGGGCCTCATCGTGGAAAGGGGCTTGAAGGGTTTCAGCACCCCGGAAACCCACGGAAAATGGAGTTTGCGCGCCAGCGCCACGGGCGAACTGGTATTCGATAACGTGCGCGTGCCCAAAGACCAAATTCTCCCGGGGGTCATGGGATTAAAGGGGCCCCTGAGCTGCCTGACCAAGGCCCGGTACGGCATTGCCTGGGGCGCAGTGGGCGCGGCCATGGATTGCTATGACACAGCGCTGCGCTACAGCCGTGA
>CAZJDB010000203.1:0-17608 GCA_964544695.1 uncultured Chitinophagaceae bacterium | reverse complement strand
GCGATGGCACCGCTGGCCGCGAAACCGAGCAATTCATCAAACGCCTGGAACTGGGGCTGCCCGTGTTCCTGGTGAACGAAGACGGAGCCTCCATATATAGTGCCTCCGAAATCGCCAGGAATGAATTCCCCGATAAGGATGTTACCGTTCGTGGCGCGGTCAGTATTGGACGCCGCCTCATGGACCCCCTGGCCGAACTGGTCAAGATCGATCCCAAGAGCATTGGGGTAGGACAGTACCAGCACGATGTCAACCAGGTCCGCCTCAAGGAGCGCCTCGATCAAACGGTGGTTTCCTGTGTGAACCAGGTCGGCGTCAACCTGAATACGGCGTCCCGCCATCTCCTGAGTTATGTCAGCGGCATTGGCCCCGCACTGGCAGAAAATATCGTGCGCTACCGCAGCGAAGTAGGCTCCTTCCGGGAACGGCGCGAGTTGTTGAAGGTCCCCCGCCTGGGAGAAAAGGCATACGAGCAATGCGCGGGATTTTTGCGCGTGAAGGAAAGCGACCAGCCTCTTGATCGTAGCGCGGTTCATCCCGAGGCCTACGCCGTTGTGGAAAGCATGGCATCCGACCTGGGCTCCAGTGTTTCGGAATTGATCGGGAACGAAGTCTTGGTGAAACAAATTCCTTTCCGCAAATACGTCTCGGAGACCTTCGGGGAACATACGATAAAGGATATCCTCAGCGAATTGAAAAAGCCGGGTCTGGATCCCCGCAGCGAGGCGACGACCTTCGAGTTCGCTTCGGTGTATTCGATCGCCGACGTTCAGCCGGGCATGATTCTCCCGGGTATCGTGACGAACATTACGCGCTTCGGGGCCTTCGTGGACATCGGGGTGAAGCAGGACGGACTGGTGCACGTGTCGGAGATCGCCAACAAGTATGTCGAGGACCCTTCTTCGGTGTTGAAGTTGAACCAGCATGTACAGGTGAAGGTGTTGGAGGTGGATGCGGTACGGAAAAGGATTGGCCTTTCGATCAAGCAGGCGGAGCCCCCGGCGCCGCGGCGCGAGCGGCGGCCCGACCGGGCGAAGGAGCGGGCGACCGACCGGCCGAACGACCGCAAGCCCGACCGGCCGCACGACCGCAAGCCCGATCGGCCGCACGACCGGGCAAGCGACCGGCCGACCGACCGACCACACGACCGCAAGCCTGATCGGCCGCACGACCGCAAGCCTGATCGACCGCACGACCGCAAGCCCGAAAAACAGCCCGAGCGCCCTCCCAAACCCCCCAAGCCAGAGGTCAGCATGGAAGACGCATTAGCGCAGCTCAAAAAGAAGTTTGGGAAATGAGTTAGTTCAACGTGGCGGTGAACAGGCTGCGGGGGATCATCTTAGCCCCCAGGCTTTCCAAATAAGAAGTATACACCTGGCAATCGATCAGGGCCACGCCTTCTTCCCGCAATTGCGTTGCGTAACGGATAAAGGTGTATTTGGACGCATTACTGACTCCGCTGAACATGCTTTCCCCAAAAAACACGCGTCCCAGACGGATGCCATACAGGCCGCCTGCCAGGACTCCATCCTGCCATACTTCCGCGGAATGCGCGTAGCCCAATTCATGAAGTTTCATATATGCCCGGATCACTTCATCGTTGATCCACGTCCCATCCTGCCCCCTGCGGGGCGAATCCTTACAGGCGCGTATGACGGAGGGGAAGTCGCGATTGATGGTAAAATCGAAAGTGTCGCGCTTCAAAAGGGCGCGCATGCTTTTGCTGACCTTGAGCTCTTCAGGGTATAATACGAACCGCGGATCGGGGCACCACCACAGGGGAGTATTTCCTTCATACCAGGGAAAAATTCCTTTTCGGTAAGCGTTCAGCAGCCTGGCCACCGTAAGATCTCCCCCAATGGCAAGCAATCCGTCGGGTTCTGATTGATCGACGGGAGGAAAGTTGACGGTATGATCCAAGGCAAAGAGGGGCATGGTTCAATTGACTCGGGCGGACTCCTCGATGGTCGCGCCGATGCCCCGGTCGGTAATTGCCGTGCACAGGGGTTCCAGTTCCTCGTAGGAGCCGCGCTTGACGGCGTATTTCCCCTGGGTGTGGATGAGCATGGCGCATTGTTCGGCCTGTTCCTGGGAATGCCCGCAGATTTCGATCAGGGTTTCGATCACCCATTCGAAAGTGTTAACCTCATCATTCCAGACGATGAGGTTCCAGGGCAGGTCCTCCAATACATCGACCGCGCTGTCATCCGATTCCCATGGACGGTTTGCTGACATCGACACAAAATTACACTATTCCGGCATAGTTCATGCAGGCAATTGCCTTAAATTACGGTCCTATGAACGTGCCGAATCTACTTGCTATGAACCTGCACCTGCCCCTGAAGGATCCCGTTCCTATTTTCGCGCTTGTGCTGTTCATCGTGCTCCTGGCTCCCATCGTCCTGAGGAAGTTTCGCATTCCCAGCATCATCGGATTGATCCTGGCGGGGGTGGCCATCGGAGACCATGGTTTCGACATCATAGAGAAGGGTAGCATCGACCTCTTCGGCAGGGCTGGCCTCCTTTATATCATGTTCCTGGCCGGACTGGAACTGGACATGAATGAATTCAGAAAAAACCGGAACCGGAGCGGAGTATTCGGAGTGCTTACGTTCAGTATCCCGTTCCTGCTTGGACTGTTGGTGTGCACGCGTGTATTACATTTCACTTTCCTCCCCGCCTTGCTCGTGTCCAGCATGTTTTCTACGCATACCCTGGTGGCCTATCCCATCGCCAGCCGTTTGGGTATCACCAAGAACGAAGCCGTGACCATCACGGTCGGTGGCACCATTATCACCGATTCATTGGTGCTCCTGATCCTGGCCGTAATCACGGGCTATAGCAAAGGGCAATTGGGCCAGGGTTTCTGGATACAACTCGGCGTCTCCATTGCCTGTTTCACCGCGGCCGTTTTATGGGGTTTTCCATTGTTGGGGCGTTGGTTCTTCAGGAAGATCAAGGACGACAAGGTCACGCATTTCATATTCGTTTTCGCCCTGGTTTTCCTGGCCGCCTTTTTGGCGATGCTCGCGGGGGTCGATGCCATCATCGGGGCATTTCTGGCCGGGTTGGCCCTGAACCGCCTCATCCCACATACGTCTCCCCTGATGAACCGAATAGAGTTCGTGGGGAATGCGGTATTCATCCCCTTCTTCCTGATCAGTGTGGGGATGATTGTGGACCTGCACGTCTTGTTCAAAGGACCCCAGGCCTTGTTTATTGCGGGTGTGCTCACGGCCGTGGCCCTTACAGGGAAATGGGGGGCGGCATGGATCACCCAGCGGCTGTTTCGTTACACAGGCATCCAGCGCAACGTCATCTTCGGACTGAGCGCAGCGCACGCGGCTGCAACCATCGCAGTGATCCTGATCGGGTACCAAATGAAAATCATCGATGAAAATGTATTGAACGGCACGGTCATCCTCATCCTGATCACCTGCATGGTGGCCTCTTTCGTCGAATCCAACGCGGGCTCGCGGCTGGCGGTAGCCGAGGCGGAGGCGTTGCCCGATCCTGAAAGGGGCGCCGAGAAAATATTATTGCCTGTATCGGCCAGCAGTCGCATGGAAGGTCTCCTGGACTTCGCAGTCATGATCAAGGAAAACAACGCGGATTCGCCTATCGTATCCCTGGCGGTGGTAAAGGACGACGAGGAAGCCAGGGAAAAGGTCGTACTCAGTAACCGCCTGCAGGAAAAGACCCTGGCACATGCATCGGCCACCGAAAGCGAAATTCAGGCCATCACACGCATCGACCTGAACGTCGTGGATGGGATTGCCCGGACCGTAAAGGAGTTAGGCGTGACGGACCTGATCCTGGATGGAGGGGAAAGACCCACGACGACCGAGCGTCTGTTCGGCACCACCTTCTTCCTGGGGACAACCCAGGAGAATATCCTCAGCAGCGTTCGCGAAACCATTTATTCGTGCAGGTTTCATTCCCCTTTGAATGCTACGGGCAAAATGTTCGTGGTGGCCGCGCGAAACGCCGAATACGAAAAGGGTTTTTCGCATTGGATGCACAAGATCCTTCGCCTGTGTAAGGAGACGGGGGCCCGGTTGGTGATGTGCTGCAGTAAACAGACATTTGCAGCCTGCGAGGCCTTCATCAAGGGAACCCAGATGGCACTGGAATTCAGCCACCAGCTCCTGGGCGACCTGGAAGACCTGGGGTCGACGCTTAACGGGAGTCTTTCGCGGGGCGACTTGTTGGTGCTGGTAAGTGCGCGGAAGGGGACGCTATCCTACCTATCTCCCATGGAAAATGCTCCTGCGCGCATGCAGAAGCATTTTCCGGAACAAAATATGATTGTCCTTTATCCCGAGCAAAACGAAGCCGAGGACTTTGAACCGGGAATCAGCTCTGAGGACCTTACGCTCAGGCCTATCCAGGAACAGATCGACAACTTCAACCGGCTGGGCAGGATGGTGAAGCGGCTCCTGAGGGGGAGAGGTTAAGGTTTCACATTGATGACGAAGAGGCCCTGGTTGATGCCGTACTTTTTCCGGGCTTCGCCGGCGGAATAGGCGTGGCTTTCGAGGACCTGGCCATACGTATAGCGCCGGTTGACTTCATCCCCCGTCAGGCGTCCTTTCCCATTGACCAGGATCAGGTTGATATTTCCATCCATCGCAGCATATGCAGTCTTGGAACGGACAAATGTCCTGCCCCCGATCAGGTAAAATACGTTGGGGCTTATCCCGAAAGCATCCTCGAGGTGTTTGCCTGTAATTTTCACAGAAAGTAAATCATCATATCGATCATATGAAGGATACTCCTCTATGAAAAAGCTGGAGTCCTTATGCGGAAGGTTGGAGGGGGTGATGCAGAAAGCCAGGGGTGGTTTGCAGTAATAATCCCCTATATCCATGTTTATGTTTTCCCCCGAGCCCGGCAGATCATAATTATGATACCCTTTCTTTTGAATCGAGGGGCGGAAAAAAGTAGATTGTCCTTCCGTCGTATAAACAGTGACGGGCAATTCCATCGAAAAATATCCCCTTTCATCCGATGACGCGGTGACCCCTGATACACTATCCGTAATGGTTGCGCCCGGGATACCTTCCTTTGAGGCGGCATTCAAAACAAATCCCTCATAAAATACTTTTCCGACCCGGGATCGGTTCCCTTGCCTGCCGATGGCAGCCAGCAGCAGGACCACCAAGGGCATGGCTAAAATAAAGCGCGCGACCTGTACCCGACCCGAAGGTTGCTTGTTCATCATAGCGATCCTCTTTTTTAAAGAGGGAAAGGTGAAAGCATTGGCGATAGGAGGCGCCTCGGTGGAGGAAACCTTTAACAGGAGGTATTGGTAATCTTTCCGGTTCACGCCCCGGTCCAATACGGCACCGTCCGCCAGAAATTCCAGGTTCTGGCGCAGGGACCGATCCGTTAGCCACGCGAAAGGATTCCACCATTGTGCAATAAGGATCACCTGGCCCAGGAGGATGTCCAGGGTATGAAACTGCTTTACATGGGCGGCTTCGTGCGCGAGGACGCGGTCCATGTCCGCTTCGGAATGGGAGGGAGGGTATATATAAATATTGCGGCCGAAGGAAAAAGGGGAAAGGGGATCCCTGGTGGCGTAGACATTGGCCGCACCGGGCAATTTGGTCGCCTGGGAATGGATGCGCCAAAGGGAAAACGACTGCACGAAGAAGCGAAGGACCATAAAAACGATCCCCGCGAGTAACACATATTCCAGGACGTGGGGCCACGTGAACGGGGAGTACTCCAATGGGTGGCGAGGCGTATTGGGCCCCCAGCCAACGTTAGGCGCCATGACCATGATAGGGCCGGGAGGGTCCACAGGTAAATAGGTTTCCACTGCGACCTTGGGCCTGCCCGTATGCAAAAAAGGAATGCAGAGACAAATGAGGGGCAAGACCAGCAAATACAATCGGTTGATCCGGTAGAAGGTCAGTTGTTCCAGAATGCCCCGGTAGAAGATGTACACCAGGGCCAGGGCGATGCCCGCCTGGAGGTTGTATGTAAGGAGATTCATGAGTTACCTTTTTCGATGAGATGAATGAGTTCCTTCAGTTCGGCCTGGCTCAGCTTCTTCTTGTCGATGAAAAAGTGGACCATTTCCTTATAGGAATTGGCGAAATAATCTTTCACGAAACCCGTCATGAAACGGTTTTTATATTCTTCTTCGGTGATGGCGGCTCGGTAAAGTATCACTTTACCGATGGGCCGCCCGGTGACATACTTCTTTTTTTCCAGGTTCTTGACGGTAGAGGCCAGAGTTGTATAGGGGGGTGGTGGGGATTCCATATTGTCGAGGAAGGTCTTGATATTGCCTTCCCCTGACTTCCATATGGCCTTCATGGCTTCTTCTTCCTGGGGTGAGAGCTTCTCCATATCTACGATGTTTTCGTAAATCTACGAAACATTCGTAGATTTACAAATTTTGTTCCCTGGATTTTTTTGCTTGGAAAATTGCTATTGAACGCGCGGAGGTGCGTCGCCCGGATGGGGCGGGCGGGATCACTCCCACTTGAATGCCTTTACAGACCAGAAGCTGATTACGACCGTCCAGATGATCAGCCCGATGAGTTGTAAAGGCATTTGCCATATATGGACTCCTTCGAATGCGATTTTCCGGAGCCCGTCTACGAAGAAGGTCAGGGGCAACAGGTTACAAAATCCCCGGAGCCAATGCGGGTAGCTTTCGATGGGAAAAAACAGTCCGCACAGCAGGATCATGGGCAGCGTGACCGTATTGGCGACAGGCGAAATGGAACTTTCATTCTGTAAGACCCCGCTGATGATGAAGCCGATCCCCATAAAAATTCCCAAGCCGAAGAGGGAAAAGACGAGCATTTCGAAAAAAGTGAATAAGCCGTTCACCAGGGTGAATTGGAAGGCATAATAGCCCAGGGCAACAATGATGATGAAGCTGATCACGTGAAAAAACAAGCGACTAAGCATCTCTCCCCCGATGATGGTGCGCCTTCGGATAGGAGTCGCCTGGAGGCGCTTCAATACCAGCCCTTGCCTAAGGCTGAACAGCAGGAAGGAAGAACCGAAAACCCCGGCCATCAACAGGGAAAAGCCCAGTTGTCCCGGTAGAATAAAATCGATCTGGCGATAGGGGCGCCCTGGTGCATGGATGATGCTTAGGGTTGCAATGGTTGGGTTTTTCGGGAATATTTTGTGGTCGATATTGCGTATGGCTTCATTCAGTTCGGTTTCGAGGAGGCCCACGATGGAGGCGGATGCGCCCGCCGTTTCCAGGTGGACGGCATAATGGGGGATGGGCGAGAATGGGTTCGCGTCGTTTTTGATTTGCAGCACCCCGGTGATCCTGCCTTTTTGAAGGGCTTCGTTTTGTTCTTCAATGGACGCATACCGGACCAGGGTAATCGAAGAAATATTGCGGATAGCCTTGAAAACGAAATTCACGGTATCGCATCCCGGGTCTATGGCCAGTTTCATGGATGGGGCCTGATCGCCTACCATGGACCCGAAGACCACGATGAAAACCAAGGGAAAAAGGAGGGAAAAGACGACGGAGGTGGGACTGCGTAAGGTCGCCAATAAGCTGTACCGGGAGAGGGTCAGCGCTGCCTTGAATTGGTTGGACGCAATCATTGGACAGACCAAATGTAAGGGAAATTTGCTGAGCCTCACGCCCGGAGGGCGCAATCCTTATCTTCGGGGGATGGACTATTTCGGTCAGTTGTCAGCGTTATTGAAAAAGGAGCGGGAAGCAGATAAAAGGTCTTTCCTGGACCTGATGCGCGGTACCTCGGTGTCCAACCGCCGGGCCTCGGGTCTCGCCTGGTATCCCGTTGCCATACGCGGGACGGAACCCGGCAGGGGTGATTACCTGATCGTGGAGGTGGAGCGCACCACACACAAAGACCTGCCTCATCAATTGCGATTTGGTTCGGCCGCCCTCCTTTTTTCGGGGGAAAACTCCGTGGAGGGGGTGATCTCTTACCAGGGCGCGGACCGGCTGAAGCTTACGCTCCGGACGGAAGATTTGCCCGACTGGGTCGATGATGGCAAACTGGGGATCGATCTGCTTTTCGATGACAACAGCTACGATGAGATGTTCGGGGCCATGCGCCGGGCGGCTGCGCTGGAGGATAACCGGCTGGTACGCGTACTCACGGGGGGTGAGGAGCCGCGGTTTACGCCGGTGGCTTTCGAGGCGGCGGCCTCGCTGAATCCAACGCAGGTGGCAGCGGTGCGCAAAATCCTGGGAGCAGAAGATATTGCCATCGTGCACGGTCCTCCGGGCACAGGCAAAACCACGACCCTGGTGCAGGCCATCAAGGCTTTGATCCAGCAAGAGCCTCAGCGGGTCCTGGTCACGGCGCCCAGCAACACGGCGGTGGACCTTTTAAGCGAGCGCTTGGCTGCTGAGGGGCTGTATGTGCTGCGTATCGGCAATCCGGCGCGCGTTTCGGACCGGTTGGTCGCCCTCACCCTTGACGAGCGTACTGCGCGGCACCCCGCTTCCAAGGAAATACGGGGATTGAGGCGGCGTGCCACCGAGTTCCGCGACATGGCGCACAAATACAAACGCAGCTTTGGACCCGCGGAAAGGGAACAACGCAAGGCGCTTTTCGGAGAGGCCCGCAAAATCATGAAAGAGGTCGAGCAAATCGAAAAATATATCCTGGACGACCTGCTGGACAAGGCGCAGGTCATTGCGGCCACCCTGGTCGGCGCGGCGCACTATACCATCCGGGACCTGACCTACCGGACCGCTTTCATCGACGAGGCCGCTCAGGCCCTGGAGCCCGCTTGCTGGATACCGGCGGTAAAGGCCGGGACCCTGGTCCTGGCCGGAGACCATTTCCAGTTGCCGCCCGTGATCAAATCGGAAGAAGCGGGCCCCGCAAACAAATCAGGGAATGCAGGCCCCGCAAACAAATCGGAGAATGCCGGGCTTGCTGAAACTTTGATGGAAAAGCTGGTTCGACGGTACCCCGGGGCGGTGACCCTGCTGGAAGAACAATACCGGATGCATCCGGTCATCATGGGGTTCCCTTCAAAAATTTTCTATGAGAATCGCCTGATCGCGGCGCCTTCGGTTCCGGATGGCGAAGATCCCCTGTTGTTTATCGACACCGCAGGATGCGGATTCGAGGAGAAGCAGGAGGGCAATGGGCTCAGTAACCCCGAAGAAGGGGCATTTCTTGCAAAGTACCTGGCGCAGTTTCCCCCTGAGGGTTCGGTTGCCGTCATCTCTCCTTATCGCCTCCAGGTGGAACTACTTAAAGAATTGATACACCAGGAGGGGGTCACCGTTAACACCATAGACGCCTTTCAGGGCCAGGAGCGGGACGTTGTATACATCAGCATGACGCGCAGCAATACGGACAACCGCATCGGTTTCCTATCAGAAATCAGGAGGATGAATGTAGCCATGACGCGGGCCAGGCGACACCTCGTCGTTATCGGGGACGGCGCTACCCTTTCCCAATCACCCTTCTATGCGGACTTTATTGCTTATGCGGAAGCGCGGGGAGGATACAAGAGTGCCTGGGAATTTATCCAGTGAATTCTTTCTTGTGTTTGGCAAACCAGGCGCATACGGGATTCATCAAACAATGCGGGCAATCGGGTTTGGGCTTGCAAATTTCCCGGCCCAGGAAGGACATGGCCATACCCACGTCCCACTCGCTTCGAGGGAGGAGCTTCATGAGGTCAGCTTCTATTTTTTTAGGGTCCTCTTCTTTGGTAATGCCAAGGCGCGGCGCCACGCGGACGACATGGATGTCCACGATCACCCCTTCGGGTGGTTTCCCCATTTCACGAAGGATGACGTTGGCCGATTTTCGCCCGATGCCCGGAAGGGCGGTCAGGGCTTCCAGTGTCGTAGGGATTTGACTGTCCCGCTTTACGGCCTTTGCGATGTCCAGTATCCAGGCGGCCTTATGCCCGAAATTCCGGATCCCGCTGATATAAGGGAACAAGTCTTCAGGAGCATCCACTTTCGATAGGGCCTCCATGTCGGGATAGGCTTCGAATAATTTGGGCGCGCGGAGGTTGACGTTCGCATCGCGGTCCTGGGCGGCCAACACGACCATCAGCACCAGTTGATAGGTGTTCTTGTAATCGAGGGGGAAGCGTTTGTCCTTGTATTTCTTCAATAAAGGTTGCAGAGCCTCGGGCCAGTTGACTTTCACTTTTGTGGGCATGGCCAAAGCTACAAAAGTCAATAATTCACCCACAAGATTTTTGAGGGATACAGATCGGGGTATTGCACCTTACCGATGGGTATGAGGCTCAATGAATGGGGTTTCTCAGGCTTTTCTCCCATGCCCTCCCTGAAGGTAAAATCCGGTTTCAATGTAGATTCGACGAAATCTTTTTTATTGGTAAGGTACTGATGGGTTCTTTCCATCTGACCGACTTTGAAAGATTCGGGAATGCCGGCTTCTTCGATCATGGCCTGGAGGCCCTTACCCATTAGGGATAATAAGCTCATAAAGTACGGATTTTGAGGTTCGAGGTTGTCATTTGACCGCGCTTGCAGGAAAGGGTTTAAAATCGTAACTTTTGGGGGATGAAACGATCCGTTACAATTGCCCTGGTATTTCTGATATTTGCCTGCTCCAAGAAACCAGTCAGCCCACCTGCCCTATCTTCCTCCATCAGGGTCATGGGATATATCAATGGCTCGGGCGATTGGAGCACCTATACCAGCCAGGTAAATTTCAGCGGGATCACCGATTTGACCCTGGCCTTCGTAGAGCCCGATTCCACGGGCCATTTCACCCAAACACAAGGGCTTCAAGCCATCGTGACTGCTGCGCACGCGAACCATGTGCGTATCTATTTTTCCATCGGGGGTGGGGCACCTCCCTCGTACATGGGCCAACTCCTGGTCGAGCCCGCGCGGTCGGTGATGATCGCGCAGGCGATTCAGGTTGCGGCGACCTACGGATTCGACGGGGTAGATGTAGACCTGGAAGGGGCGTTATTGGATAACCACTACGATACGATCATCAGTACGTTGGCGGCGCAGCTGCACGCTTCGGGCCGGGTGCTGACCACCGCCCTGCCCAGCTGGGACGCGGACCAGGTTGAGGATTCCACTTTTCAGCAGTTGGACTTTATCAACGTCATGTCCTATGACGCCACCGGACCCTGGGATCCCTCCGATCCGGGTCCCACCGCACCGTTCAGCCTGGTGCAAAGCGATTTCACTTACTTTCACCAAACCCGCGGCGTTCCTGCCTCGAAACTGTTGATCGGATTACCCTTCTACGGTTATGGGTTCGGGGGGAACGCGCCCTCCAGCATCACCTACAGAGATATTGTCGCGGACTATCCCGGGGCGCAGAATGGCGATTCGGTGAGCGCCGGGGGTGGGGTGATTTACTACAATGGGATACCCACCATCGAGGAGAAAGTCCAATTCGCTTTGACGAACCAGGCGGCGGGGGTGATGATCTGGCAATTGCTGCAGGATAGCCCGGACCCTTCGACTTCGTTGTTGCATGCCATAGATGCGAAAATCGGGAAACCGTAAAATTAATTTTGCGGGGTAATATTTTTTTATACCTTTACCCTACCAAATTTATAGACTAATACATTTGTTTACCACCGGCAAGTGTACTTTGAAAACTTCATTTACATGAGTGCACAAAACACTGCTTCATTGCTCGTGGTCATTTCCAGCATATCCCGCTGTTGTTGTTGATCCCTTCCCCTTTTCGGGCATCCACCGGCTTTACCAGTACACAGGCGACCGGCCTGTAAGGCATGAGCTCATGTGGTGGTAACATGGTTCATGTACGGGCCGTCGCTGTGTACGGGTCGCCGCAATACGTGGGTCAATTTCATTCCTTTCACTTTTTTCCAACGATTTCGAAAATGAATAAGTTTACCTTATTATACCTCTTTGTATTCCTGTGCGCCAGCCTCCCGCTGAGTGCGCAAAACACCTTCCTCTCGGGCACCGTACGGGAAGCGACGACCAAGGCGCCGCTGGCGGGAGCGACCGTCAGCATCAAAGGCTCCACGAATACCGTGGCAACAGGTGCCAATGGCGCTTTTACAATCAAAACTTATAAAACCTTCCCTGTTACGCTTCAGGTTAGCTTTGTAGGCTACCAGGCAAGGGATGTGGTGGTGACGTCTACGCAGGGTCCCCTCCTCGTCGAATTGACGGGGGCGAATGCCCAATTGAGCGAAGTGGCCATCATTGGCTATGGTACCCAACGAAGGAAGGACCTTACCGGCTCCGTTGCGTCGGTACCCAAGGAAAACCTTGCCCGCCCGGCTGCTTCCCTGGATAACCTCCTGCAGGGTTCCATCGCGGGAGTTGCGGTCAGCCAAAGCTCGGGCCAGCCCGGCGCAACGGCCACGGTTCGGATACGGGGCGGGAATTCGCTGAGCTTCGGAAACGATCCTTTGTACGTCATCGACGGATTTATTTATTACAACGACAATTCCCTGACCAATCTTGCACCTCTGTCGGGAACGAGTGTCACGGGGGTTTCCACCAATGCGCTGGCCACCATCGATCCGGGGCAGATCGAATCCATCGATGTCCTGAAGGATG
This sequence comes from uncultured Chitinophagaceae bacterium, assembly GCA_964544695.1. Taxonomy (GTDB): domain Bacteria; phylum Bacteroidota; class Bacteroidia; order Chitinophagales; family Chitinophagaceae; genus Dinghuibacter. The sequence goes on along the minus strand of CAZJDB010000203.1, from coordinate 5,076 downwards.
CCTCAGCCACGGCAATTTATGGATCCCGAGGCGCGAACGGGGTGGTGATCATCACCACCAAACGGGGCGTCCGGGGTGTGAGTAACGTGGAATACAGCGGGTACTACGGGGTACAGGAGGCCGGTAAGCAAATCGCTGTGCTGAATGGGCCGGAGTGGGCAAAATACTTCGATGACCTGTACAAGGCAACGCCTACGATCCAAACACCTACGATCGCCGCCAATAAACATATCATCGATTCGCTGGGAGCGGCGGGCGTCAACAATAATTGGGCAGGAGCCACCCAAAGGACGGGTTATATCGAAAACCACGAGTTGTCAATTTACGGGGGTGACGAGAAATCGAGGTATGCCCTGAGCGGCGGGTATTTCGATCAGAAGGGAGGGATCCTGAATACCGATTTCAAGCGCTATTCGGCGCGCCTCAATTATGAGAAAAACGTATTTGAAAGGCTGAAGGTGTCCGCTTCAATCTATGGAAGCACTTCGAGCGAAGATAAGCTGACGGGGAGCGGGTACAATGGGATCAATCTCAGCAATGCCTATTCGTCCCTTTATTCGACGGTTCCCCTTCAGGGTATCAAAAATCCGGACGGCTCCTACAACACGGCTTATCAAGCAGCCTACGTGGCCACTACCAATACCATCAACGGACAAGCTTATTCGGATAATCCCATCCAGGACATCGTTTCGACCACAAACCGGACGAACATCGTGAGGCTCCTGGGGAATGTGGCCGCGGAATACAAGTTGTTGAAAGAGCTTACACTAAAGGTTGCTGTCGGGGCAGACGACCTGAATTCCAAGCTGAACTATTATGCTCCCTCCTACACCGCGGCGGGAAATAGCTCGGGTACGATAGCGGGATACGGTTCGGTGGGTTCCATCAGCTATGTGAGCTGGCTAAACGAAAATACCCTGACTTATACGCATGTGTTCGGGGAACGGCATTTCCTGGATCTGCTGGGGGGCTATACCACCCAATACCAGCATGCAGAGAATGTATTCGCGGCGGGTGCCAATTTTCCTTCGGATCTGACGACGTATGAAAACCTGTACGCGGCCTCGGCCCAGCAGGTCACCGGGTCGGGGGAAACGCAGACGGTGTTCAATTCCTGGTTAGGGAGGGTGAATTATTCTTACGCCCACAGGTATAACCTTACCCTTTCCGGGCGGGAAGACGGTGCTTCGGCGGCGGGCGCCAACCACAAATGGGGATTCTTCCCCTCGGTAGGCGTTTCCTGGAATATTTCGGATGAGGGATTTTTCAGAAACCTTACCCAATGGGTCAGCAACCTTAAAGTGAGGGCGTCGGCGGGGACTACGGGGAATGCCAATTTCCCGGCTTTCAGCTCCCTGCCCGTCGTGTCCTCGGCCGGATATTATTTCGGAAATCCGCTGACTGCCGTGAATGGCCTGTCCCAGTCTCAGTTGGGTAATCCCAACCTGAGCTGGGAAACGACCACTCAATACGATGTGGGGACGGACCTGGGGTTCTTGCACCGGCGCATCGTCCTGGCCGCCGATTATTATTATAAAAGGACCAACCACCTGTACATCACGGGGGGTGGATTGGTACCCTTGTCCACGGGGTATGCCTCCGTAGCCGAAAACATCGGCAGCCTGAGGAACCGGGGGATCGAGCTGAACTTGCGGACAGAGAATATCCAGGGACGCTATTTTTCATGGACGACCTCTCTAACTTACGCAGCCAACGCCAACAAGGTGCTGAGCCTGGGTCCCAGCGCCTCTTTCCAACCCGTCGCCCCGACGGGACAGGTTTCACCCGTCATTATTGCGGTGGGTCTTCCGGTAGGTACGTTTTGGGGGTACAAGACGGACGGGCTGTTGACCTCTACCGACGCCTACGGCCAGAACCCCGTTCCCAAATTATCCGGAGTTTCCCAGCAAACGGGGGACCGGAAGTACCTCCATGCGCCCGGGCTAACCGGTCCGGTGATCAGTACGGCGGATAAGCAAAACCTGGGGAGCGCCCAGCCCAAGTTCACCGGAAGCCTGACCAATACCTTCACGTACCGGGACTTCGACCTTTCCCTTTTCATCCAGGGTTCCTACGGGAATAAAATATTCAATTACCTGGAGCAGCAACTTGAAAAAACGACGACTACGGGCAACGTATCCGCCGCCCTGTTGAACCGCTGGGATTCCGTAAACAATCCGCACGGCACTTTTCCAAAGGTGGTCAACGCCCCCGTCATGCAGGTTCAGGATACCTATATCGAAAATGGGTCCTATATCCGGTTGAAGAACCTCACGCTTGGATATACACTTAAAGCGAAAGCCGCTTCCCGGTTTTGGGCAAAGCAAGCCAGGATATACGTATCTGTGCAGAACCTGCTGACCATTACGAAATATTCAGGCCTTGATCCCGAAGCGAATTTCTTCGACGAAAACAACCTGCAACCCGGCGTGGACTATGGTGTTTATCCGAATTATAAAACCTACCAGGTAGGGGTAGATGTCACTTTTTAATCTAAAAACATGCGAACGATTATATTTTCAAGTTTGATCGCACTCCTGGCAGGATGCAATAAGCTGACCGAAACCCCGGGAGGGGAGCTGATTTCCGGTGAGTTCTTCAGAACCCAGGCCGACGCGGTGTCCGCGGTCACGGCTGCATACAGTACGCTGAGCACCGACATCAACAACGATTTCCCTATCTATGGCAGGAACCTGAATCTCCTCATCGACAATCCCAGCGACAACCAGGTGTACAGTCCTTCCAATACCAACCCTGACGTGCGCGCCCTGGGGACGGCCACCTATGTGACCACCAACGACCGGGTACATAAGATCTATGCGCAGCTTTATTGGGGAATCGACAAGGCCAACCTGGCCATCGATGGTATCCAAACCATTTCTCCTTCCCAATTTTCAAATTATAACCAATTGAATTTGATACGGGAAGCACGTTTCCTAAGGGCCTTGTATTATTTCGACCTGGTGCGCCTGTTTGGGGCCGTGCCCCTCGTCCTTCACGATGCGGGTACCATTTCCGGAGCCAATGTCTTACCCGACAGGGCGCCAAGCGACTCGGTGTACCGGCAAATCATTACCGACCTGGATTCCGCAACCAACCTGCCGGCCATACAGGCCGGATCGAATACGGGCAGGGTCACCAGCGGGGCAGCGCATGCCCTGCTCGCCAAGGTCTACGTGACCCTCCGCGACTGGACCGATGCTTTGACCCAGCTGCAGGAAGTCATCACGGCGGGTACCGCAGGCCTGTCAGCGGCCACCAGCGGAAATTACGGTTACGATCTGTTCCCTAAGTTCTCCGATGCCTTCCAGGCGGCCACCAAGAACGGCCGTGAGCATATCTTCTCCGCCCAGTTCAACGGGAGCGTTGGAGGCGGTTTCATCGCCGAGCAGAACCTCAGCTCTTTCACCTGGAGCAACTCTTCCTACACTGCGGACATCCCCGCAGACAGCACAGTGATTGTCGATTTGTTCAATAGTAACGACCAGCGGAGGAGCGCGACCTTCTACGACTCGCTGTTCAACACCTCCACGGGTAAATGGGTCAAGTGGCCCTATTACAACTTCCTGAAGTTCGTGGACCAAAGCACGGGTTATGTTACTGCCTTGCAGGGTAATCAGGGTCTGAACAGCAAAATCAACTTCCCCGTAATCCGTTATTCGGAAATCCTCCTGCTGTATGCAGAGGCACTCAATGAGGTGAACGAAGGGCCAACTCCCGATGCCTACGCTGCCATCAATATCGTGAGGGGTCGCGCTTACGGCAACCCGGTTTTATACAACGCTCAGACCAATACGTACAGCGCGTATAATTATACAGGCGGAGGCCAATATACCAGCCACGCCTTTGACTTGACGCCGGGCCTTACTTACCTGCAATTCAAGGATACGGTCTTTGACGAGCGGAGAAGGGAGTTCATCCAGGAGTCCCAGCGCTGGTACGACCTGGTCCGCAGGACGCCCGATGGCGAATACGGTCCTGGTGCCTTTTACCTCGGCAAGGTCCATTCAATGCCAGGTAATCCGAAATCCGCGGCCACCCTAACCGATACACTATTTCCCATTCCTCAAACCGAAATCAACTTATATGGAGCTGACAACCCCCTTTTCCCGCAAAATCCGGGATGGTAAATTACTCGTCATCAGTCTTTTGTTTTCAATGACGGGCGTCGCACAGGTCCCCTATCAGGGGAAGGTCGGTAAGACCCTCGATGATTCCAAAGAATGGTGGGCCCCCGTTCCCAAGCCTCCGGCAGGAGCTCCCAATGTGGTCCTGATCATCCTTGATGACGTGGGGTTCGGGGCACCCAGCGCCTTCGGAGGCATCATCAGAACACCTACTCTTGATAGCCTGGCCAATAACGGTATCCGGTATACGAATTTTCATACGGCCGCCATTTGCGCACCCACGCGGTCGGCGTTGCTGACGGGGCGTAACAGCCACTTCGTACACGAAGGCGGGTTTTCGCACATTGCTATGTCCGCAGGGTTCCCGGGATATGACGGCCGGATACCCCCTTCGGCCGGAACCCTCGCCGAAATCCTGAAGGATAACGGGTACAATACTTTTGCCGTGGGCAAATACGGACTTACGCCCGATGAGGATGCGACCGATGCCGGTCCCTTCGACCGCTGGCCCAGTGGTAAGGGCTTCGAGCATTTCTTTGGTTTCCTGGGTTCCCAGACGGACCAGTATAAACCCGATCTCGTCGAGGACAACGCCCACGTAACGCCGGATGGGCGTCACCTGAACGACCAGATCACGGATAAGGCCATTGCCTATATCACGCGGCAGCAGAAGGCTGCTCCGGGGAAACCCTTTTTCCTATACTATGCCCCGGGAGCCACGCATGCGCCCCACCAGGTGGACAAGTACTGGAGTGACCAGTACAAGGGTTTCTTCGATGAAGGATGGGATGTGTTCCGCGCCAGGGTGCTGGCCAATCAAAAAAGGCTGGGCATCGTTCCGGCCTATGCCCAACTACCTCCCCGGAACCCCCGTGTGCGGGCCTGGGATTCGCTGAGCTCCGATCAGCGCAGACTGTTTGCGCGCTTCATGGAAGTATACGCAGGGTAC
>CAZJDB010000202.1:0-6360 GCA_964544695.1 uncultured Chitinophagaceae bacterium | reverse complement strand
AGTTTAGTCAAAACGCCTTCCCAATTGATGGATTTGTATTTTGCCAGTGTGGGCAGGGGCGCCTGCCTGGATTTGGGGTTGGCGCCGAATAAGCAGGGGCGGCTGGCGGCGGCCGATGTCGAAAGTTTGCGGGTGTTCGGGGAGCGCTTGCGTCGCACATTCGCGGTGAATTTCGCGGCGCAAGCGCATATCAAGGCCAGCAATGTGCGTGGAGGCGATGCGGTGCATTACGGACCGGCGCATCTTGTAGACGGAGATCGGTATTCATATTGGGCGACGGACGATAGCGTTACGGGGCCCAGCGTCGAGTTGCGCTTCGATCATCCGGTGACTTTCGATGTGATCCGCCTACGGGAAAATATCAAATTGGGTCAAAGAGTCGATTCCTTCGAGGTCAACATCGTATCGGGCGAGGGCGGAGGCCTGGCGGGTCAACCCAGGAGATACTGGTTGATCAAGGGTACCAGCATCGGCCCCAACAAGCTCATTCGCCTGAAGGAGCCGGTGACGGCGGACAAGGTGGTGCTTAGGATCACGGGGTCGCCGGTGTGCGTGGCGTTGAGCGATTTCGGATTATTCAAAGAAGCAAAATGAGAAAATATTTCTTCCTGCTCTTCATCGGCATCGCCATTGGCGCGTCCGCCCAACAACCCCCGCCTCCGAGGGTCAGCGCCGAAGACCAGCCTCGCTTTGCACCGACGCCGCGCCCGCGGGAGCGCCTGGCTCCGGCCTACCCGCTGCTGGTGCACGACCCGTATTTCAGCATCTGGTCCTTTTCTGACCGGCTGACGGATACACCGACCATGCATTGGACGGGGAAAGAACAATCGCTCCTCGGCTATGTCAAGGTCGACGGGTTTACCTACCGGTTCATGGGTCCCGACCAGGATTCGGGAAGGATGAGATTGGCGCCCCAGGACAGCATGCGCCTGACGGCCACCAGCACACGATACTATTTCACCTGCGGGCCCCTTGCCCTGGAGGTGGATTTCATATCGCCCTTGCTCGTGGAGGACCTGGATCTTTTGTCCAGGCCCATTTGCTACATTGACCTCAAGGTTCATTCCCTGGACGGCAACGCGTATCCGGCGCAGATTTATGTCGGGGTATCGGGACAGATCGCCGCCAATACCCCCGACGAGCCGCTGGACTTCAGCCAGTATGCGGCCGGAGGCCTGGACATCCTCAAGGTGGGTACAAAAGAGCAACCGGTGTTGCAAAAGAAAGGTGACGACCTTAGGATCGACTGGGGCTATGCCTATATGGCCCTCCCTTCCTATTACAAAAGTGAATTGTCGAATTCCCAAGGGGGGATGCATGCCTCTATCCTGGTGACGGGAGTGGACCGGAAAACAACCCACCGCACGCTGATGATCGGATACGACGAAGGCGAAGCCATCCAATTCTTCGGTCAAAACCTGAGGCCCTGGTGGAACAAGGATGGAAATAAAACGATGGATGAGGAGCTGGCGGTTGCCTGGCGCCAGCGGGACACCGTGATGGAACGCTGCGAAGCTTTCGACGCGAAATTATTTGCCCAGACTCGTAAAGCGGGCGGCGACAACTACGCAAAGCTCTGCGTCCTCGCCTACCGCCAAAGCGTAGCCGCACACCAGCTGGTTCAGAGTCCGCAGGGAAAAATCCTCTGGCTAAGCAAAGAATGCTTCAGCAACGGGTCTATAAATACGGTGGATGTAACGTACCCAAGCGCGCCGCTTTATATCCTTTATAATCCCAAACTGCTGGAAGGGATGCTCAATGGAAACTTTTATTACAGCGAAAGCGGAAAGTGGACAAAGCCATTCCCCGCGCACGACCTGGGGACCTATCCCCTGGCCAATGGCCAGACGTATGGAGAGGATATGCCGGTGGAGGAAGCAGGGAACATGATCATCCTGACGGCGGCCATTTGCAAGGCCGAGGGCAGCCCCGCCTATGCCAAGGCCCACTGGAAGACGCTGACGACCTGGGTGGGCTATCTGGACACGGCCGGGTTCAACCCCGCCAACCAGTTGTGTACCGACGACTTCGCGGGGCACCTGGCACGCAACGCGAACCTGTCCCTGAAGGCGATCGAGGCGATCGGGGCGTATGCCCGGTTGGCGGCCCAACTCAAGGCGCCGGTAGGCCACTATGCGACCGATGCGCACAATATGGCCAAAATGTGGACAGCTATCGCAGACGATGGGGACCATTACGCCCTGACCTTCGACGACAAGGGCACGTGGAGCCAAAAATACAATTTGGTGTGGGACAAGGTGCTGGGCGAACACCTGTTTGAACCCTCGGTGGCGGCAAAGGAGGTCAGCTATTATTTGACGAAACAGAATGCATTCGGCCTCCCCCTGGACAGCCGGAAGACGTATACCAAGTCGGACTGGATCGAGTGGACGGCGACCCTGGCGAACAATCTGAAGGATTTCCAGGCCCTGAGCGACCCGGTCTACAAATACGCCCTGGAAACGCCCAGCCGGGTCCCCTTGAGCGACTGGCACGAAACTACCGACGGAAAGCAGGTGGGCTTCCAGGCCCGGAGCGTAGTGGGCGGGTACTTCATGCGCGCCCTGTATGTGCATTGGTACCCGGATTCCCCCTAAATTTGCCCACGAATAAAGAAATGTTCCCTGAAATGAGCGAGAAGATTAAACAAATCATCGCGGCTTCGATCCAAGTGAAGCAGGCAATCCTGGAAGATCGGCACATGATCGAGGCGCTGGGCAAGGTGAGCCGTGAGGTGGCCGACGCGTTCAGCGCAGGACATAGGGTCTATTTTTGTGGAAACGGGGGCAGCGCCGCCGACGCCCAGCATCTGGCCGCGGAATTTTCGGGCCGCTTCTATAAGGATCGGAAGGCGCTCCCCGCTGAGGCCCTCCACTGCAATACGTCGTACCTGACGGCGGTTGCCAATGACTACAGCTATGAGAAAATATATGCACGCCTCGTGGAAGGAATTGGGGAGAAAGGGGACGTGCTGTTTGGAATCAGCACCTCTGGTAACTCACCCAATATCGTAGCCGCCTTCGAAATTGCCAGGTCCCTGGGCATTCGCACCATAGGCATGACTGGCAAGGGCGGAGGACGGCTGAAAGACCTGAGTGACCACCTGTTTGCGATGCCCTCCAGTGATACGCCCCGCATTCAGGAAAGCCACATCCTCATCGGACACATAATATGTGAATTAGTCGAGGCGTTATTGTTCCCGTAACGCACAATAGCCAGTAACGAACAATTGGTGGATAAACACCGCCCACTATTATAAGTGGAGACTGTGATATCTAAAGAATGTTTACTATTTTGCAATTGCGATCTCAAACCACAATAATTCTGGCATTGTTTTTTCTACAATTCCTCTGATCTGCCTTATTTTTCTCATCGCCATCCGTCCCTTATCCCTTGCATGCTATATTACCCTGGACTTGCTGCCCGCTCCCTTTAGGGGGATGCGAAACCTATAATATTGTCTCATATTAAACCTATGTCGAATGACACTTATTGGACTCATTGAAGACTGTCTCACGCTCAGGAAGAACATGGAGAAGATGTTCGAACTGGACCCTGACATGGATTTATTGTTTTCGTTGCCCTCCGTCGAACAGCTGATTAAGAACAAGGACCTGTTGAAAAAGCAGCCGGACGTATTGCTGCTGGACATCGAGTTGCCCGGGATCTCGGGCATCGAAGCCTTATCCATCCTGCGCAAATTCTTTCCCAACACGGACATGGTTATGGTGACGGGGAGCCTGGATGAGCAATTCATCTGGAGGGCCACCATCAGCGGAGCCAAGGGATACCTGGTCAAACCGGTGCAATACGCCCAACTCAAAGACCAGATTCGCCAAATCCGTGCGGGCGGGACCCTTATTTCCCCCGAAGCGGCCAGCGTCCTGGTGCGGAAACTGAACGGCCTGGCGGCAACATCGGCGACGGAGGCCGCCCCCGACGAGTTGACCAAGCGCGAGATGGAAGTGGTGAATTATTTCCTCAAAGGTTTCAGCTACAAGCAAATCGCGGTAGCCATGCAGATATCGGCCAGCACGGTGAACGACCACCAGAAACGTATTTATAAAAAATTGAACATCAATTCGAAGTATGAGCTGATTGCACGCATGATGCCTCACGACCATATCCCGATGAGATGATAGAGTCACTGAGAAACACCCACACGGCGGGGCCCCCGGTAGCGGCTCCGATTGTCGCGGAATCCGCCCGGCATATGGCTGCGGAATCCGCCCGGCGCGGCGCCGCCGAAAAGAGCGACTTCCTCATGAACATGGTTTCCCATGAGATGAGGACGCCCTTTGCCGTGATACAATCCAGCGCGGAGCTGCTGCAAATGGCTCCCACCCAGGACAAAGAATTCCTCTTTAGCCTTGCTCATAATATCCTACGGGAAATCGACCACGCCACGAGCATCCTGAATCGTGTCGTGATGCTGAACCGTTTGGAAGCGGAGATGGTACCTGAACCCACCGACCCCGTAGACGTGGAATCGGTGGTCCGCAAGACCCTGGAAACGGCCTTTCAGCCATGGAAGGACGGACGTTCCGTGGGCCTGACGGTAGAGGGCGCCTCAAGGACGGTCAGGGTAGACCCAGTTATGTTGGATTTGGTTTGTAGGAACCTCGTGGACAATGCCTGTAAGTACTCCCCTGACCGCCCGGCTCCTCTCGTGACGCTGGTACTCGCCGCGGAAAGCTGGAGCCTTTCGGTCCGCGATTTCGGGATCGGCATCCCTGTGGAGGAGCAAACCCTTTTGGGTAAGCCCTATTTCCGGGCCTCCAATACATCCGGTATTCGGGGAACCGGCCTTGGACTTAGCCTCGTCCGCTACATCGTACAGCGCTATAACGGGCGGTTGTCGATGCATAGCGAGGAGGGAATGGGCACACTGATGACAGTGGCTTTTTAAAATGAATTGGCCTTGACGCGCCGGAGGGGGCCGCGTAGCGGCGGACCGAGACGACCGCCAGTGGCGGTCGGCGAAGGTCGCCCGAATGGGCAATAATTAGCGAAGTTGGCGCGAAAGCGCTACTTTATTCTTATAGCGCTTTCGCGCCAACACCAACTAAGCCGGTAAAGCTAGCCTTGGATCGCACCTATAAGCGGCGTTCTAGCGGAGCCGGCGCAGTTGGAAGGCATTTTTTTATGGAGTTCTATAACCGGAAGCAGGAGACTGTAAATAGCCTCATACACGGCATCGGGATCATTTTTGGTATCTCCAGCCTTCCCATTCTTACAGGACTGGCCATTCACCATGATAATGTGCCGGCAATCGTGGGCGCGGCCATTTACTCATTCAGCTTCTTATTCCTTTTTACGAGTTCCACGATCTATCACATTACAGCAGATCCAAGGCTCAAACAAGTCTTCAAGGTACTTGACCATATCAGCATCTACTTTCTCATCTCCGGCACCTACACGCCGTTCCTCCTGATCTACTTGAATAATACTTTCGGTATAACTCTCCTATGTATTTTATGGGGATTGACCATTGCGGGAATCGGGATCAAAATCTTTTTTACCGGGAGATTCGATTTGGTGTCCACCATCATTTACCTGCTGATGGGGTTGATATTGATTGTGGGTGGACGACGGTTCTTTGTCCACGTGCCGGGAGACGTTCTCTTCTTTATCTGCATTGGCGGGGGACTATACCTGGTCGGGGTCCTGTTCTATATATGGGATAAATACATGTACAGCCATGCGGTGTGGCATTCCTTTGTTTTGGCTGGGGCCATTTGTCATTATGTGGCGGTGTTGCTTTCTGTGTAGAAGCACATAAAATTTAACGTTAGGGTCATTCAAACCGGGAAATTTCCCCTTGTTTTGGATATTTAAATCTTTGACCTTTCACCCGATCTCTACGTAACATTCCCAGGTAAACACCTATCCCCTTTTTATTTCTGAAACTATAAAACTGCTTGTAATGCGGTTAGGCTCTGCTTTGTTTACCTTTTGGTGTTTATCCTTGTTTGCTACTCATGTAGTGGCTCAGGCCTCAGATACCGTCCTCCATCACTTGACAAGTTCGGGAGATTCTTCCTTATCGCATCTACAGAGAGTATCTACCGCTTATGCGGACAGGGTGCAAGCCAAAGCAGCCTCCGTCAATGCCGCTATAACCAAAAAAGAGACGGAGTATATCAATAAGCTTTCCAACCTGGAAGCCCGCATCCTGGCGAAACTGCAAAAGCTCAACCCCACTGCCAAACTAGCTGCGCTTTCTCCCTCCCCCTACGACGCTTGGCTGAGCCGTGTTGGTGGTGTAAATGTCCCCGCACCGACCAACTATGTACCCAGCCTTGATACCATGAAAACTTCGTTGTCTTTTCTCAACTCTAATACTTCCCAACTCACCCA
>CAZJDB010000201.1:0-1886 GCA_964544695.1 uncultured Chitinophagaceae bacterium | reverse complement strand
CCGTTCCACTTCATTTTCCACATTCCGGAAAGGGAGGCAGCCAAAATCCGATGCATTCAGCAAGGCATTGATACGCGCCTGACCCTTCCCTGCGCGGATGAGCAGGTGTTCTGCCCCCAGTCCATATTTGGCCATGTTGGTCACCAACCCTTCATGGTCCTGCTCGGTTATGATGAGCAGGCGGGAAACAGGATAAACAGCGGCGAATGCCTTAAATAAGCGGACCAGGTTAGCCACCTGGTGCCAGCCTGAGGTCCGTACGTCTCCGAGGTAGGTCAGCACTTTTTCCCCTTCCCTTACACCCAACTCCGCCCTTGTTGCCCTCCCCAACTCTTTATCATGGTGAAAAAGCTCCAGGTTGGTGCTGGTGTAAATGGTATGAATATTCGGGTTGTCCGTAATGGTCCTTACGTACTCCGAAAAGGTTTCCGAAACGTTCACGATGGCATCGGCATGGCTAAAACAATATTGCTCCACCTGCTTACAATGTACAAAATTTCCATCTCCCGCCCGGTAGGCATGCTTGATCAGACCCTCTTCCGGGAAAAGACCCCTGGTGTCAAAAATAACCTTGTAAGACAGGCGGTATTTCTTCCTGACCAGGAGCGCGAAATAGGTAGCCTGGTAGCTTCGGCAATGGAGAATGTCGATACCGTAACGCCTGACATAGCGTTTGAGGTAGCCCATATTGAACCAGCGGTAAAGGGGGAACTGCCATCGCTTGGAATAGAACCAGGCGGACACTGCCGGGATCATCCTGACCGAAAAGCGTATCCCCTCGGCATCCAGTTTCTTATAGAATGCGCTGACATCGCGCCAAAAGGCCGAAGGGTCCTTCAGCAATTTCATGTTGACGAGGGGCATTCCGGACAACAGGTGCAGCTCCAGTGAATCCGACGACTGGCTGGTCAACCTCAATTGTTCCACTACCTGGTTCCTGAAGATGCCGTTGCGGACAATCACTTCACCCCAGGTCAGGTATAGCATCCGAATCTTACCCAAGGGACAGCATTTTAACGATTTTCTCGCTGGCGTCTCCATTGCCATACAATGGGGCATCCCCGATAACCTTATCCCGATTTTCAAGGAAAGCCAGCGTTATCCTATTCTTGTCTGCTCCCGCCAGGCAGTTGTACCCGCCCTCGACCAACTCCAACCACTCGGTCTCATCCCGTAAGGTGATGCAAAATTTGTGGAAGAAGAATGCCTCCTTTTGCAACCCCCCGCTGTCCGTCATCACCATCGTCGACCCTTCGATCAGCTTCAACATTTCAAGGTAACCCTGGGGTTCTATCAGTCGGACCTCCTCCGAAAGGGCAATGTCGTATTGTTTCAAGAAGGCTACCGTCCTCGGGTGGAGCGGGAGGATGATCCTGCAGAAAGCGGATATCCCGTTGAGGGCTTCGAAAATTGCCCTTAGCCTTTCGGGGACATCGGTATTCTCCGCCCGGTGAATCGTACACAAGACATAGGGACGGTCCATCAATGCCGCGAGGGTAGCGGGTAATGCAAACGCCTGACGGGAATAATAAAGGACGGCATCTTTCATGACATCCCCGACCAGGGCTACCTCTGGGGAAAACCCGTTTTCATAGCCCTCCACCCCGAACCCTTCACTCCGGAGATTTGCCACCGCATGGTCGGTCGGGCAGAAAAGATAGCGGGAAATGCGATCGGTGAGCACGCGGTTGATCTCCTCCGGCATACGCGGATTAAAGCTCCTGAGTCCGGCTTCCACGTGGGCCACGGGGATGCCCAGTTTGACCGCTGATAAGGAGCCCGCCAAGGTGGAATTGGTATCTCCGTACACCATAACGGCATCGGGCCTTTCCTGAAGCAGCAAGCCTTCGATAGCTTCCAGCATCCGCCCCGTCATGGCTCCGTGA
>CAZJDB010000200.1:0-19775 GCA_964544695.1 uncultured Chitinophagaceae bacterium | reverse complement strand
CTCGTTGAAGAAGGGCAATGCAACCACGACCAGGGCAAGGGCCAGGAGCGCGGACAGGAAAGCGATCAGGATGGCTTCTCCCATGAATTGCCGGATCAACAGGATCCGGACGGCGCCGATGACTTTTCGAATCCCGATTTCGCGGGCGCGCTTGGCAGAGCGCGCCGTGGTCAGGTTCATGAAATTGATGCACGCGATCAGGAGGATGAACAGGGCCACCAGGCTGAACAGGCGCACGTACTCGATGCGTCCCCCGTCCACTTTGCCATCGGTGAAATGGCTATTCAGGTACACCTGGTTGAAGGGCTGGATTCCGAATTCCATCCGGAAGCCCGAATCCCGGCCGACCATGAATTTATCCACGAAGTGCGTCATTTTCTTTTCCACCCTGGCGGGATCTGCATCCGGCCTGAGGAGGATATTGGTAAAGGGATCGTTGTTGTCCCAGTACGTCAGGTATTCGTTGTCTTTCAGCCACCAATCCCAGTTCACGACCAGCTCGAAGTGCTCCGATACGTGGCGCGACAGGTCTTCGAATACCGCCGTGACCTTGAAATCCTTGCGGTTGTCGTAGCGCAGGGTCTTACCCATGGCGGCCCCGGGGCTCCCGAAGAAATTTACGGCCATGGTCCTGGAGATGGCCATCCCGTCCATGCCGGGTAAGGCCAGGCGGGGTGTGCCTTCGAGCAGGGAATAATCGAACATGCTGAAGAAATCGGTATCCGCGGCAACGACCTTTTCATTGATGACCTTATCCCCGACTGAAATCGAGTGGATGTCGGCATAGTTATAAGGCGAGGCCATTTCGATTTCGGGGATTTCGCGCTTCAGTTCACGGGCCAGGAGACCCTGGGCATAGTATTGTCCGGTGACCTTACTGTCGAAAAACTGGCGCTCATACACGCGGTAGAGGCGGGATCCTTTGGAGTGAAAGGCATCCATGCTGTTCTCGTCCTGCACCCACAGCAGGATCAGCAGGCTGCAAGCCATTCCCAGGGCCAGGCCGGCGACGTTGATGACGGAAAAGACTTTATTTTTCCAAAGGTTCCTTAGTGCTACGGTGATATAATTACGGATCATATTATTCGGTTCTTAAGCTCTTAATCGGGTTGGCCCGGGCGGCGCGGATAGCCTGCACGCTGACCGTACCCAGGGCAATCACCAGGACCAGCAGACCCGACGCGGCGAATATCCACCAGCCCATGCCAACCCTGTAAGCAAAGTCTTGCAGCCAGCGGTGCATAGCCCACCAGGACACGGGGAATGCGATCAGGGTGGACAGTCCTACCAGGCCCAGGAAATCCCTGCCCAGCAGATTCACGAGGTTGGACACCGAAGCGCCCAGGACCTTTCGGATACCGATCTCCTTTTTGCGTTGCTCGGCTGCGTACGTCACTAGTCCAAAAAGACCCAGGCAGGCGATGAAGATGGCCAGGATGGCAAAGCTGATGGAAATATTACCCATGCGCTGCTCGGAATCATACAAATGATTGAAATCGTCATCCATGAAGGAATAGTTGAAGGGCTGGCTGGGGACCATGGAAGTCCAAATCCTGCTCACCTTGTTCACCACCCCATGCATATCGTCAGTGTGGAGACGGACCGCAACGCTCCCCAGGTTGGGACCCATGAGCAAGGCCAGTGGGGTGACCACTTCCCGGAGGGAACTAAAATTGAAATTTTTGACCACACCGACAACGTGGTAGGCAATCACGTTCGACGGTGACATTCCCCCTGAGAAACTTCTCAACGTGTACAAATTCTTGTTTAAAGGATCGCGGACGCCCCAGAGTTTGACGGCGGCTTCATTGAGGACGACCCCCGTGGAATCGGTGGGAAACTGGTCCGAGAAGGACCGTCCGCTCAGCATTTGCATACCCATGGTTTGCACGTAGTGGGCATCGACGTACCAGGTTTGCATAGCCAGGGCATTCTTTTGATTCAGGGTGGCATCCTGGAAAAGGGGTTGGTCCGAACGCGAGCCGTTGGTGGGCAGGAACCCCGTCATAGTGATGTCCTGTACGCCCCTGATTTGCATCAGTTCATCGCGGAAAGCCTTGGATTGGTTCCCCAGTACAGAGGTATTCTGGAGCACCAGGACCTGGTCCCTCTTAAAGCCCAAATCCTTGTGCCGGATGTATTGTAGCTGGTTATAGATCACGGCGGTCCCGATGATGAGGAAGATTGAAATAGAAAACTGGAACACAACCAGGGAGCTGCGGAGCCAGCCCGTCCGGAAACCCGTGGACATAATCCCCTTGAGGACCTTGATGGGCTGGAAGGAAGACAGGTAGAAAGCCGGGTACACTCCTGCCAGTATGCCCACGACCAGGGCCAGTCCTACCAGAGACAAATCCACAACGGGCCTGGACAGTAGGGTACCGATGTGCATCTCCTTCCCTGAAAGGCTGTTGAAATAACCCAGCATGAGGCTCACCAGCACCAGGGCCAGGGCAAGCGCCAGGAAGCTGACCAGGATGGATTCGGTCAGGAACTGGCCGATCAGGTTGCCCTTCAGGGAACCCAGGGTCTTGCGAACCCCTACCTCCTTGGCACGGCCGGCGGACCTGGCCGTGGAAAGGTTCATGAAGTTGACGCAGGCGATCAGCAGGATGAACAGCGCCGCCGCAGAGAAAATGTACACGTAGGTGATGTCCCCGTTGGCTGCCAGTTCGGCTGTCTTATTGGAATGCAGGTGAATGTCCGTGAGGGGGAAAAGGTTGTAATGGGCAAAATTACCCGCCTTGTGGAAATCATCGGCCGTGATATGCAACATCTGGGAAGCCTGAGGGAGCATGTACTTGTTGACCACTTCCTCCCCGTGTTTGTAAAATGCACGTGGATCGCTGCCAGGCCTTAGGACCACATAGGTGTTGAAATTATTGGAGACCCAGATATTTTGTCTGCTTTCGGGAAGGTCGGCCATGGGCACGAGGAAATCGTAGCGAAAATGGGATTGGGTTGGCATGTCCCTGATCACGCCCGTAATCTTGTAAGGCACCGAATCGTTCACGGTGAGGGTTTTCCCTAATACATCCGTGCCGTTGAAATATTTCAAGGCCATGCTTTCGGTGATGACGATGCTATGGGGTTCCGTGAGCGCGGTGGACGGATTCCCCACGATCATCGGGAAGGTGAATACATCGAAAAAAGTGGAGTCGACGAACTCGACGTTATTTTCCTGGATGTTCTGGCTCCCCTTCTTGACCAGGAACCAACTATTGAAGCTCCGGAAGCGGACGTATTGTTCCACCTCGGGGTAGTCTCTTTTCAGGGTGGCGCCCATGGGATCGGGCGCGACGGCCATGATGTAGTGGGTCCCCCCGAACATCAGTTCCCCATCCACCCGGTATATCCGGTCAGCTTTGGCATTGTAGCGGTCGTAGCCCAATTCATCCAAAACGAAGAACAGGATGAGCAGGCAGGTGGCCAGGCCTACGGCGAGGCCCAGGATATTTATGGCGGAGAAACCCTTGCTTTTCCAAAGGTTCCTGAAGGCAACGCGGATATAGTTTCGTATCATGGTTTAGATTTATTCGGTTCTTAAACTTTTCACGGGATTGGCGATAGCAGCCTTCAGGGCCTGATAACAGACCGTCAGCATTGCTATAATCAATGCTGTGAGTCCTGCGATGATGAACATCCACCATGTCAGGCTCGTCCGATAGGCGAACCCTTCCAGCCAGTGATGCATAAAATAAGCTGCCAGCGGAGTGGCCAGGACAAAAGACAGGGCGACCAGGCGCACAAAATCCGTTGTCAGCAGTTGTACGATGGCCCTCGTGCTGGCGCCCAGGACCTTACGTATCCCAATTTCCCGTCTGCGCTGGAGGGTGCTATAACTGGCCAATCCCAGGAGTCCCATGCACGAAATCAGGATGGCCAGGACGGCAAAGTCGAGGAAAATATTTCCAAAGCGTTCGTCATTCCGGTATTGGCGATCGAAGAACTCGTCGAGGAAGTAATAACTGAAGGGTCGGACGGGGAAGGCCGCATGCCAGGCGCTTTCTATGGCCTTGAGGATGCCGGGGATATTCGCACCCGCGTCCACATTGACCGTGACCAGGTAACAACCCTGGGGCTCGATCCGCATGGTCATGGGCTGAATGGCTTCTTGCAGGGAATGGAGGTGGAAGTCCTTCACCACACCGATGATGGTCCCCTGCCTGCCCCATTGATCGAACTTTTGGCCGAGGATCTGGTCGGGACGGGTATATCCGAATAGTTTCAGGGCTGACTCGTTGACGATCATCGCCTGGGTCGTATCGGTCCCATAAGTCTTATTGAAAGCCCGGCCCGCGAGCATTTTCATTTGGTATTCGGGAATAAAATCGAAGTCCACGAAAAATACATCGAGGTTCGAGGACTGCATTTCCCCCCGCACGTTCTGAATCCTGGAAAGGGCTTGCGGGAACTGTTCCTTACCAGGGATGAGTCCCGACATGGTGACCGAACGTATGTGGGGCAGGCCTGTCAGTGAATTCCGGAAAGCGTCCCGGTTGGGATCCCCCTCTGTATCGATAATGATTTTCTGGTCTTTATTATAACCCAGGTCGGCTTTTCGCATGAAGGTCATCTGTGCATACACCACGATGGTCCCGATCATCAGCGTAATCGAGATCGTGAACTGGGCGACCACGAGCGCCTTGCGTAACAGTGTTCCTTTGCTGCCGGTAGTAAAACGGCCCTTCAGGACTGCCACAGGACGGTAGGATGACAGGACCAAGGCTGGATAGATACCCGCCAGCAGGCCGATCGCCATGGCCAACCCCAGCAATTCCAGGAAATAACCAGGATGGAGGGTCTTCCCGCTAAGGCTGTTGAACATAGGCAGCAAGAGCGTTGATAGGGCGAGCGTAAGTATCCAGGCTATGAGGCAAAGGATGACGCTTTCTCCTATAAATTGACGCGCCAGTTGGTTGCGTTTGGCGCCTATGACCTTGCGTATACCTACCTCTTTAGCGCGTTCCGTGGATCGGGCGGTAGTGAGGTTCACGAAATTGAAGCAGGCGATCAGCAGGATGAACAGCGCTATGGCCGAAAGAATATAAATTTTACCGATATTCCCGGTCTTATTGTCGTCCCGCGTGGAATACATGTGAATGTCCTTGACGGGTTCCAACAGCAGCGTGGGGAAATCCTGCGATTCGCGCATTTCCCGTCCGTCCAGCTTTTCCAGGAAGGCGGGCAGGCGGCTCTGGAAGCGCTTGTAATCGGTGCCCGGTCTCAGCATGACATAGGTCTTCAGTCCGTAGTTCTGCCAGTCATTGTCGCGGGTGGAATCCACCTTTTGCGAAATCGTGGTCATGGAAACGATCATGTCCCCCTGGATCATGGTGTTTTCGGGTAGGTCCCGCATCACCCCGGTAATGACCGCATTCCAGCCGAGGATGGTCAACAGCACGTGTTCACCCACCGGGTTTGCGTCTCCAAAATATTTCTTGGCTGCCGTTTCGGAAAGTACGATGCTGTAAGGTTCCTTCAGGGCTGTTTTGGGATCCCCGTACTTCAACGGGAAATCGAACATGGTAAAGAAGTTGGAATCCGCGAACAGCGAATTCGTTTCCTGGAAATGTACGTCTCCCCTGCGTACGAGGAGGTCGTTCGGAGAGATCCGCACGGCTGCTTCCACCTCCGGGAATTCCCCCGGCAGGTGGGGCCCCACCGCCCAGGCAGGGCCGTCTACCTTTCGCGTTTCCGTGGGCGTTTTAATATCGGCGACGATGCGGAAAATCCGGTCCGCCTTGGTGTGGAAATGGTCATACGTCAGCTCGAAGCGGACGTACAGGAAGATCAGGTAGAAGGCGGTAAGCCCTACCGTGAGGCCAAGTATATTAATGGCCGAGAACCCCCGGTGTCGCCAGAGGTTCCTGAAAGCTACCAGTAAGTAATTTTTTATCATGGCGCTGATATTTACTCGGTCCTTAGACTTTTCACAGGGTTTGCCACAGCGGCTTTCACCGCCTGATAGCTAACGGTTAGTAAAGCGATGATCAGGGCGGTGGCGCCCGCGGTGGCAAACATCCACCATGCCAGGCTCGTCCGGTAGGCGAAGCCGTTCAGCCATTTATACATGAAGTACCCTGCAAGCGGGGCGGCGATCGCAAATGAAACGCCCACCAGGATGACGAATTCCCTGGATAAAAGGCCCACGAGTCCGGATACCGTGGCGCCCAATACTTTCCGGATACCGATTTCCTTCTTTCGCTGTATTGTGCTGTAACTGGCCAGGCCCAGCAGGCCCAGGCAGGAAATGAAGATGGCCAGGGCCGCGAAATCCAGGAACAATTTCATGAACCGGTCTTCGTCGCGGTATTGACGGTCGAAGAATTCATCAAGGAAATAGTAGGTAAAGGGGCGGCTGGGGACCATGGCCTTCCACTTATCTTCGATGGCCTTTACGGTGGCTTTCATGTCGGAACCTCCCCTGAGGGTGGCGCTTACCAGGTGGCAGCCTCCGGGCTCGATGCGGATGCTAAGCGGTTTGATGTCCTCCTGCAGCGATTTGTTATGGAAGTCTTTCAAAACGCCGATGATTTTCCCTTGCCGGCCCCATTGGTCGAAGTTCCGGCCGATGATCTGGGAAGGTTTCGTATAGCCGAACATTTTCATGGCGGCTTCATTGACCACCATCGCCTGGGTTGTATCGGTACCAAAAGACCGATCGAAAACGCGACCCGCCAGGACCTTCATTTGGTATTGGGGCAGGTAGTCGAAATCCACAAAATATAAGTTCAGGTTGGCGATCTGCATATCCCCCTTGGCATTCTGAATTTGGGAATAGGCCCCCGGATTGCCGCCGCCAGGGACGCTGCCCGAGGTACAAACACCCACCACGTTGGGCATTTGGGCCACCGCGTTCCTAAAGGCAAGCATCGCCGGATCGCCGTTTGTTTCGATGATCAGTTTTTGGTCTTTATTAAAACCCAGGTCCGCGGTGCGCATATACCTCATCTGGGAATACACGATGATGGTGCCGATGATCAGGGCGATGGAAATGGTGAACTGAATAACGACCAGGGAACGCCTCAGCAACCTGCCCTTGGTCCCCGAGGCAAACCGGCCTTTCAGTACTGCAACCGGGCGGAAGGATGAAAGGACCAGGGCGGGATATGTACCGGCGAGAATACCCACCAGCACGGCTACCCCCAGGAGGAGCAAAGGATATTGCGGGTGCGAGAAAATGGTCCGGCTGATGATCTTACCGCTGAGTGTATTGAAGGAGGATAGCAGGAGCTGGGTGATACCCAGCGATAAAAACCAGGCAATGAGGCACAGGATGATGCTTTCCCCCACAAATTGACGCGCCAGTTGGGTCTTCAGGGCACCGACCACCTTGCGTATGCCCACCTCCCGGGCGCGCTCCGTAGAACGCGCCGTAGTCAGGTTCACGAAGTTGAAGCAGGCGATCAGAAGTATGAAGACGGCGATGGCGGAGAAAATATATACATTCTTAATGTGGGGAATCTTGTTGCCGTCCCGGGTGGAACGCAGGTATACGTCGCGTAGTTTTTCCAGGTACAGGGTTGGAAACATCTGGATTTGCTTCATCTCCTGGCCGTCATTCCGATCCAGGAAAGCCGGCAACTTTGCCTGGAAGGTCTTCGCACTGGCTCCGGGTTTCAACAGGACGAAGCTCCGGCTGCCATAGTTCCCCCATTGCCTGTTGATGTTGCTGTCCAATTTCTCGGTCAGGGTGGTCATGGACATAATTACGTCCGCCTGGATCTGGGAATTCGGGGGGATGTCCCGCATGACCCCTTTGACGGTGCAATTCAATTTATCTCCCGTCACGAGCAAGGTCTTGCCCACGGGGTTTGTATTGCCAAAATATTTTTTTGCCGCGGATTCTGAGATGACCAGACTGAAGGGCTCCCTCAGGACGGTATTGGGATTGCCTGAAATCAGGGGGAAATCGAAAACCTTGAAGAAATCGGAATCCACTATTTCGCTATGGTCCTCCTGGAACTTTATGTCTCCTTTAGTGACGAGGAAACTCTGGTCGGCAACGCGGACGGACGTTTCCAATTCGGGGAATTGTCCCATCAGGTGAGGTGCTACCGCCCAGGCGGGGCCGCTGGCTGGGATTGTTTCGGTGGGCGTCTTGATATCGCACACGATGCGGTAAATCCGGTCCGCTTTGCTGTGCATATCGTCATAGCTCAACTCGAAGCGGACATAAAGGAAGATCAGGAAAAAAGCCGTCATGCCCACGGTGAGGCCAAGGATATTAATGGCGGAAAACCCCCGGTGCCTCCACAAATTCCTGAAAGCGACCGTCAAATAGTTTTTCAGCATATTCGTACGTTTATTCGGATCTCAAACTTTTC
Source organism: uncultured Chitinophagaceae bacterium (assembly GCA_964544695.1). Lineage (GTDB taxonomy): Bacteria > Bacteroidota > Bacteroidia > Chitinophagales > Chitinophagaceae > Dinghuibacter. Next base: position 11,445 of record CAZJDB010000200.1, on the reverse strand, counting down.
ACCGGGTTCGCCAGCGCCGCCCTGATGGCCTGGGTGCTGATGGTCGCCAGGGCGATCACAACGGCCGCCGCGGCGGTCAGCGCAAATACGGTCCAGTCGATACGGGTGTGATAGACGAAATTCTGCAACCAGCGCTGCATGATAAACCAGGCAATGGGACAGGCTACCAGGATGGCTATGATGACAAGGCGAACAAAATCGGCGGTCAGGAGTTGTACAATGCTGGTGGCGCTGGCCCCGAGCACTTTCCGGATGCCGATTTCCTTATTCCTTTGTTCGGCGCTGAAGGCGGCCAGCCCGAAAAGGCCAAGGCAGGATATGGCGATGGCGATGGCCGTGAAAAAGGAAACGATGTCGGCCAAACGGGTATCGGCGTCGTAGGCTTTTTGAAATTCAGTGTCCAGGAAGGTATAGTCGAAAGGTTCAGCTGGATCTAATTGTTTCCAGATGTTTTTTATATCTGTGATGGCTGTTGCCGGGTCTCCGGGCGCCAGGTGAATGACCAGGTAAGAGAAATGGTCCCAACGGGTATTGACCAGGACGCCGTAGCCATCGATGGCCTCGTGGAGGCTGGAGAAATTGAAATCCTTGACGACGCCTACGATGCTGAAATAGGACGTCTGTCCCTGGAAGTAGTTGTACACCTTATGTCCTACGGCGGTGTGCGGCGTATAACCGATCGCTTTTACGGCTTTTTCATTCAGTACGATGCCCGACACGCTATCCGATGGAATGTCCGGCGTAAAGAGGTGCCCCGCGACGAGCTGTACGCCGAGGCTTTTCAGGAAATCGAAGTCGGTATAATTCAGTTTGGTATCGTAGGATTCCTTGACCGTTTTGCCTTCGGCGTATAGGGTTTGGTCGGACCCGTTATCGATGCCGGGATAAAAGGCGGAGCCTCCCGTAGACAGTATCCTGGGGTCTTTCGCCAACTGGGTTTTCATGGCGGGAAACAAATGCCGGGCCGTAATGCTCCTGAGGGGAACGATGAGTTGCCTTTCCTTATTGAAACCGAGATCTTTTTCACGCACGTACCGCATTTGGCGGGCGATCACGACGGAGGCCACGATGAGGATGACCGATATGGCGAACTGGAAAACGACCAGACCTTTTCTCAGGGCGGCGGCTTTGAAAGCGCCGGATGCGCGGCCCCCCATGATACGTAAGGGCTTGAAGGAAGACAGGTACAAAGCGGGATAGCTACCGGCAATCAGGCCCGTAAGGATGGCCAGCGTTAAAAATGCGATTCCGAGGCGCAGCGTTTGGCCTTCGGTGAGTTGAATGTTCCTGTTGGCCAGGTGCTCGAACCCGGGCAGCGCGGCATAGGTAAGAAAAATGGCGATGACGAATGCGATCAGGGACATGAGAAGCGCTTCACCCAGGAACTGCCAGATCAGGGAATTTCTCCCCGCGCCCAGGGCTTTGCGGACGCCGACCTCCGAAGAACGTTTCGATGACCGGGCCGTCGCCAGGTTCATGAAATTGATGCACGCGATCAACAGGGTGAACAGGGCGATGCTGCCCAGGATGAACAGGGAGGCGGTGCTGCCTTCGGGCGTTACATCCATCCCGTCTTCGGTATGGGCATACAGGTGGATATCCCGGACGGGAAGCAGGAATTGGCTTTTATAGAATCCATCCTCCTTCAACTCCTTGCCTTCGTATCGGTCCACGAATGCGGGGAACTGGTGTTCAATGTCCGCGGCTTTGGCCCGGGGATTGAGCAGGATGTAGGTTCTGAACATGTTGTTGTTCGCCATGTTGGTGGTCGTCTTCAGCCAATTGCCGTAGATGCCTCCGTGCATGGACAAGAAGAATTTCGAATCGATGTGACTTGGCACGTTTGTCGGGCGGAAAACACCCGTTACTTCGTAGTCGTGGTCACCCGCCGTATTGCTGCTGATGTGAATGACTTTGCCCAGGGCGGATTCGTTATTAAATAGTTGATGTGCTATTTCCTCGTTGATGACGATCCCGTAAGGGTTGTCCATCGCGGTGGAGGCGTCTCCCTGCACGAATTGGTAGGTAAAAATTCTGAAGAATCCCGAGTCGGCCAGGCTGCCTTTATCTTCATATAAGGATTTGTCCCCGATTTTGAATAGGGTCTTGTCCTCGAACAGGGGCAGGAGCCGGGCGGTGGTTTCGATTTGCGGGAAGACCTGTTTAAGGACCGTGGCCATAGGGGCTGGGGTACCTACCCCCCTGTGATCCCCGTTGGAAATGAATACCGTCCCTACCTGGTAGAGACGGTCAATGTTTTTATGGAAACTATCGTAACTCGTTTCGTGGAGCAGGTACAGGCTGATCAGCATGCAGCAGGTTAGCCCTACGGACAGTCCCAGCACGTTGATGAATGAAAATACCTTACTCTTCATGAAGTTGCGCCAGGCAACTTTCAAGTAGTTCGCCACGAGCATATAACAATGTTATTATTTGCAGGACAGGTAAATATGTCCGCTGCTTGCGTCCAGGCGTACGGGGATGCCTCCGCCGTTCACCGAACCGTCCATATGGTCTTTGCTTTGAGAGCCATTAAATGAGCCGATGTTATGGGTTTCGATACCGTCGGCGTCGAGGGTCAGGTCCATTCCTTTGCCCGCGGGCAAGGTCAGGTGGATGCTTCCTGCCGATGTGCCGAGCCGGATCGATTTTCCGAGCGCGGTCATGCCAACATCGATGCCGCCGCCGCTGCTGGATGCATCCAGGGTGCAGGAAAGGTCCTGTAAGTCTATGCTGCCCCCGGATGTACTGGTCTTGAGGTCACCCGATATGTGTCCACCCTGGATACCACCACCACTCGTATGGGCTCTAATAGTTCCATCCAGGTTATTCAAATCCAGTCCGCCCCCTGAAGTTTCCAGGCTGATGTCGCCACTGCAATGGTTGGCTTCGATCCCCCCGCCACTGGTGGTGAGGTGGATGTTTTGACCATTGGCATGATCGACGTGGATACCACCACCTGATGTATTGCCATCCATGTTTCCCTGGATGTCGGCGATCTCCAGCCCTCCACCCGATGTATTGAACACCTGGTTACCTCCGGCGAGGTGGCTGATGTCGATCCCGCCACCGCTCGTATTGAGGTGGCTGGATATGGACTTGGGTGCGTACACCTTGAAGGAGATGTTCAGGGAGTGGCTGTTGGACCAATGAAAGCCATCCTTCATCTTGGCCTTGACGTATAACTTTCCGCCATCCAGGGAGATGGTGACGTCATAGTAATCCTTTAACCTTTCTTCGATTTCTTCCCGGGACAGGTCCCGGTTGTTGCCCTGAATGTATACTTCCACCCTGGACTCGCTGGGGTCCACGCCTTGAAGGGTGATGCCTCCTCCGGAGGTTCCGACTTCCACGTTGCTAATGCTGGCGCCTGCGAATGCCTTTGTCAGATAGGGTTTTTCACCGTCTCTTTGCGCTTGCGCGCTTATCGCTATTGCCAGCGCTATGAATAGAAATATTTTTTTCATGGCTATACTTTTTTCTTTTAGACAAGAATATTTTCGGTCACGGTTTGTCCGTCCAACATGCGGATGATGCGATGGCTGTACCGGGCGTCGTGCTCGCTGTGCGTCACCATAACGATGGTCGTGCCTTGTTCGTTAAGCTCCGTCAGCAGCTGCATCACCTCGTTACCATTGGAAGAGTCGAGGTTACCCGTAGGTTCGTCCGCCAGGATGAGCTTCGGGTGATTTACCACGGCACGGGCCACGGCCACGCGCTGTTGCTGACCACCGGACAGCTGTTGGGGGAAGTGGTTGCGGCGATGCATGATCTGCACCTTGGCCAGTACTTCTTCCACACGCTTTTTGCGCTCCGCGCTCTTGACGCCGGTGTAGATCAGGGGAAGCTCCACATTTTCGAATACGGTCAGTTCGTCGATCAGGTTGAAGCTCTGGAACACGAAACCGATGTTGTGCTTGCGCAGATCCGCTCTTTTGCGTTCGTTGAAGTGCGCCACTTCGATCCCGTTGAACATGAAGCTGCCCCCATCGGGATCGTCCAGCATGCCCAGGATATTGAGTAACGTGGATTTACCGCAGCCCGAAGGACCCATCACGGCTACAAATTCGCCCTCTTTTACTTCCATGGAGAGCTTATTGAGCGCAACTGTTTCTACTTCTTCAGTGCGGTACATTTTCTCAAGCCCTGTAATTTTGATCATAGTTTATGTATTAACGGTTTAAAACTAGTTCCTGCATTCGTTCATAATTGTCGTAACTGCTGGTCACGACCTTGTCCCCCGGCTTCAACCCCGAAACCACTTCGTAAAAGTCCGGGCTCGCACGGTTCACTTGTATATCCTGCCGGTAGGCGGTATGGCCGTCCGGGGATAGCTTGAAAATCCAGTTCCCGCCAGTCGTCTGGAAGAACCCGCCCTTTGGGAGCAGGATCGCCGTGGTCTGATCGCTCAGGAAGAGGCGGATTTGAAGGGTTTGGCCCCGGCGGATGCCCGCGGGCACTTTGCCCAGGAAATACATGTCAACCTGAAAGGTTCCCCCCGTTTTCACCGCGGTGAAGACTTTACGGATTTCTATCTTGTAGGTGGTATCGGCAAAATCGAAATCCCCCCTGAGCCCGTTGTAAACACGGGAAAGATAGTGCTCATCGACGTCTACCCGGACCTTATAGCTGGTGAGGACGTCGATTTCCCCCAGTTGGTCGCCCTTGTTCTTGTTTTGCCCGATTTCCGCATCGAGAGAAGTGAGCTGGCCGTCACGCGGAGCTACGACGACAAGATGCTGCACTTTGTTGCGCATCATCTGCAGCATGGTCTGCATCTGGTTATAGTTCTGTTTGGCCTCCTCCTCCTGCTGCTTGACAGAAATGGAATCCTGGTGCAGGATTTGCTCCTGGAGCTCCTTTTTCCGCAAGGCATAGGTGTAGGTATTTTCGGCGACCTTCAGGTCCTGGGCGGCCAGGGCGTTTTTGGCATACAGCGTCTTATCCAATTCGTATACCCTTTTGGCCTCGTTGTATGCGTTCATGGCATCTTCCAGCAGGTTCCGCTTGTTCACCGTATTTTCGTCGGCGTTGTTCTTGTTGATGTTCATTTGGGTGAGGGTGTTGAACACCGTCGTTTCCTGGTTGGCCAGGTTCAGTTCAACATCGGGGTTACTAAGGCGGAGGATGGGCTGGTCCTTTTTCATCGTAGCCCCATCTTCCACGAAGCGTTCTTCCACCCTACCCCCGTCTTCCGCGTCGATGTAAATCGTTTCTATGGGCATCACCACTCCGTTGACGGGAATGGTTTCCGCAAATGGTCCCTTGGTGACCTCGCTGATGGTGATCCTGTCGACGTCAACATTGAGTTTGTTCTTGCCGGCGGTAGCGTAATACGCGCCCACCATGAGCGCCGCCAGTGCCGTGATCCCCAGGATGGTCAGGATCCTTTTCCGACCCCATTTCTTTTTTTTGAGAACTCTATCCATATGCCATGAGACAATGAGATAAGGGTGCCAGTTTCTTTATTTCCTAATAATCAATTTGTTGTAGATTTGGTGTACGGGTAGGTGTACGGAAATGATACAGTTTTCGTACGCTCCCGATACAAGGCACCTACTTGATGTGAATATATATATTCATTTCCAATGTTTTAGCTTTATGGTATGCTTGTGGACGAAACACCGATCGTATGAAATTGAAGAAAGCATCTATTCTCGCGATTGACGATGATACGGACGTACTTACGGCGGTTCGGCTGCTGCTGAAGACCGAGGTCCGGGAAATGGTCACCGAAAAGAACCCCGAGAATATTCCTTCCCTCCTGGCAAAGAACAGCTATGACCTGATCCTCCTGGACATGAACTTCAACGCCTCCATCAATACCGGCAACGAGGGTATTTTCTGGCTGAAGCGCATCAAAGAGCTCAAACCCGAGGTCGCCGTGATCATGATCACCGCCTACGGGGACATAGACCTGGCGGTTCGCTCCCTGAAGGAAGGCGCCTCCGACTTCATCGTCAAACCGTGGCACAACGAAAAACTCATCGACACGATAGAGGACGCGCTTGCCGGAGGGGATCACAAAGGGCTTTCTTCGCGGGTTCCTGAAAGCAAAATTATAGGCACGGAGTTGTTGGGGGTTTCCGATGCCATGCGAGAAATCTTCTTTAAAATAGAAAAAATCGCACCCACCGACGCCAACATTTTGATACTCGGAGAAAATGGCACGGGAAAGGACCTTGTGGCCAGGGCCATCCACGAAAAATCGCTCCGGGCCCCCAAGCCCCTGGTAAAGGTGGACGTGGGCGCCTTGACCGAAACGCTTTTCGAAAGTGAGCTTTTTGGCCATAAAAAGGGCGCTTTCACGGACGCCAAGGAAGACAGGATGGGTCGCTTCGAAAGCGCCGAGGGGGGCACCCTGTTCCTGGACGAAATCGGGAACATCAGCCTTTCCCAGCAAGCCAAGCTCCTGTCCGTTCTCCAGAACCGCCAGGTCACGCGCCTGGGTTCCAACACCGCCCTGCCCATCAACATCCGTCTCGTTTGTGCAACCAACCTCCCCTTCCAGGAACTGGCCAACGAACACCGCTTCCGGAAAGACTTGATTTACCGGATCAATACGGTGGAAATCACCCTCCCCCCCTTACGCAGACGTCCCGACGACATACTCATGCTGGCCAAGCACTTTGCCGGCCTGTATGCCGAAAAATACCTGAAAAATACGATCGAGTTCGACAGTGAAGCCCTGCAAAAGCTCCAGCGCTATCACTTCCCCGGAAACGTCCGGGAGCTGCAGTATACCATAGAGCGCGCGATCATCATGAGCGACCAGAATGTCCTCTCCGCGCGGGACCTCATCTTCTCGCCCATCGAATCGGTGCCTGTGGAGGAAGAAGAAGAAAAAACGGTCCTGAACCTTTCCTCCATAGAAAAGAATACCATCCTGCAGGTTATCGAAAAGCACAACGGCAACATCACCAAGGCGGCCAAGGAACTGGGGCTCACCCGGACCGCCTTATATAGGAGACTGAGCAAGTATGACATTTAGACGCTATGAGTGGACGATCCTGTTACGGGTAGGCTTTTTGTTTGGCTCGTTGTTGCTTTCGGCCTTCGTGATCCTTCGCGGGTTATATCATTACGAGGTAATCCTGGCGCCTTTGGTTTTATGGCAATTGGTGGGCTTCTATCGCTTCAACAAGAAAATCCAAACCGAGGTCGAACAGTTCGTGGAAGCCGTGCAATACCGGGACTTCTCGCGGCACTTCGACGTGCGCCACGCTCCTGTCGAGCTCCAGCCGCTCCGAAAAGGGTTTAACGAATTGAACAGAGCTTTTAAAATTATTTCTTCTGAAAAGGAAACGCAGTATCAGTATTTGCAAAAAATCTTGGAACTCGTCAATACGGGGATCCTGTCCTATGAAATTTCCTCCGGTGAAGTAGTCTGGATGAACGAGGCGCTTCGCACATTGTTGCAGATTCCTTACTTGAAAACGGTCCATGCGCTTTCCAAGAGGGACTGGAACCTGTACCATGAGATCATGTCGCTGCCCCTGGGGGAAAATGTCATCGCAACTGCCCATAACGGGTTGCAGTCCTTTAAAATTTTGTTGTCCGCCACGGCCTTTCAGACCGAGGGGCGTAAGTATAAATTAATTGCCTTCCAGAACGTCAACGAGGCCTTGGATGAAACGGAATCCAAAGCCTGGCAGAAACTACTGTCCGTCATGACGCATGAAATCATGAACTCGGTCGCGCCCATTTCTTCCCTGGCGGGAACCCTCGGCAACCGGCTGCAGCATTCCCTGGCGCAGCTCGGCGACCATTCGGCGGTCGAGGATTTGGCGCTGGGGATCGAAACGATCAAGAAACGTTCGGAGGGTTTGTTGAAGTTTGCCGAGACCTACAGGAACCTTAATAAAATTACGACCTTGAACGTCAAAAAGGTGTATGTCCGGGACGTTTTCGAGAATCTACACCATCTGATGCAGCCTACCCTCGATCAAAAATCCATCGGGCTCGATGTCATCCTGAAGGATACGGGGTTGCTGCTGGAGGCGGACACCAATTTGGTCGAACAGGTGTTGATCAACCTCATCGTCAATGCGGTCGAAGCGGTCCGGGACGCTTCCTCCCCCAAGATCACCCTTTCGGGGTTGCAGAATGTGGCTAAGAAGACGTTGTTGAAGGTGCACGATAACGGTTCGGGGATGCCGGAGGAGATCATGGATAAGATTTTCATTCCCTTCTTTTCAACCAAGAAATCGGGGTCGGGGATCGGATTGAGTCTGGCAAAGCAGATTATGATGTTGCATAAGGGGAATATTCAGGTGCAGTCGATTGTCGGGGAAGGGACTACGTTTACGTTGCAGTTCTAAAATCTTTACGGTTTTGTGATCTTAACTTTAATTTAATCTTTGGAATTTCCCCCTTTATTCTACTATATATTCCTCTACATTTATTAGTATTTCTAACTTCCCATTTAGGCCTCTATCGTTTGGGCTAGGTTGCATTTTTCCTTTCGTTGAATTTTCTATTTTTCGTAAAATTTCTACCGGAGGGGACAAATTATGGAACAGAATATCGCAATGGACAAGCAATACAAGGCTTGGATCACCGGTCTCAAAGACAGAATACAAGGTGCCCAGATTAAAGCCGCCATTGCGGTAAACAGGGAGTTGTTGCGGTTTTATTGGGAGCTGGGCAAGGATATTGTCGAAAAACAAAAAGTAACAAATTGGGGAGAAGGGTTGGTAGAACAACTATCCAAAGATCTTTCTTCCGCATTCCCAGGAACAACTGGTTTTTCAAGGGCAAACTTATTTTTTATTCGTAAGTGGTATTTATTTTACAACCAAAATGAAAAAGTCTCACAGCCTGTGAGACAAATGAAAGGCAGGCAACATACTGATTTTCAATTCGAAAATGGAAAATCCAGCGTAGAAGTCGAAAAAGTCTCACAACTTGTTGCGCAAATTCCCTGGGGGCACAACAGGGAGATCATTTCCAAGTGCGGTAATGTAGATGAAGCATTATTTTATGTTAAGGGAACGATCCAAAACAACTGGTCCAGGGCGGTTTTGATGTTCCAAATTGAAAGCGGACTCTACGGGCGCCAAGGCAAAGCCATCCACAATTTCCACGAGACCCTCCCCGATCCACAGGCCGAATTGGCCAGGGAGACCCTGAAAAATCCCTACAATTTCGAGTTCATGAATATGAGCAAGGCGGAAAAGGAGAAAGACTTCGAGGAGGCATTGACACAGCATATCCAGAAGTTCTTGTTGGAGTTGGGTCAAGGGTTTGCATTTATGGGGCGTCAGTTTCGTTTAAATGTGGAGGGTGACGACTTTTATATGGACTTGTTATTTTATCATACCCGGCTCCGCTGCCACGTGGTCGTGGAAATCAAATGCACCGAATTCAAGCCTGAATACGTGGGTAAGCTGAATTTCTACTGCAATGTGGTGGACGCGCAAATGAAGCAGTCGCATGAAAATCCTACTTTGGGTATTCTCTTGTGCAAATCGCCAAAAAGGACGGTGGTGGAGTATTCATTGAAGAATGTCGCCACGCCTTTGGGGGTGTCGGAGTACCAACTTATTAAGGCGGTGGGTCAATTGGAAGCGGCAGTCAATGATTGAAAACCGCCTGGATTTGATCCAGGGAAACGCCCAGCACTTTTTTGGCCACCTTGTCGAGGGACGCCGTCGGTCCTATGAAATGGAATACGCTCTGCGTGTGTGTCATATTGGAGCCGGCTTTTAGGAACGCCGCCGGGGAAACGCTTTCCAATTCATAAAAGGGGCCCATTTGAGTGCCGTTTGTCAACGGGCCATCGTTATACGCGTTGACGGCATCTCCGCTGAAGGGAGGTTTTATCGTGTTCCACTCCTGGTTGAGGTAGCGAGCAGTGGGGTTTACGTCGAATTTTATGATGGTCAGAATATGGTTTTCCGCATCGTAACTGCCCGCGATGCCGTCCGCGCAATTTGGGTGGATACCTAGTTTGCCCCTTGATTTTCCGTCGGCATGGTAATAGAGGACGCTGCTTTCGAATTTGATCCTATCGGATGGGATTTCGCCAAAATAATCCGTGGTGGCGGGTTTGCCGCTGGCCGGCTTTTTAAATGGAATCACGATGGTCGTGGCGGGAGAAGGCGGAAACATATCCAGGATCCAAATACAGGGCATACCCGTACTTTCCGCCCAGGCCGTGGGTCCCGTGTTGGTGAGGGTGTTTTGCGTCCGATAGCCCACGGAATGTAAGGCGGTATCGGTTTGCAATCCCAACACGCTGTCGGTCTGATGCGCGTCGAGCAAATCTATGCGGCGTTGTATGCGAATTTTCAGGATGGTACCGGCGTAATTTAGCAGGGACATGTCTTTTTGTAGGAGAACCCACAAGTCGGTACCATCCATCACTTCCCATGATTCCGTGTCAAAAGCAGGAGGTGTTTTCCAATGCTCGAAGGTCATGCTGTCACCCGGGTGGAAAAAGAGGGAAAAGCGACCGCCCTCGGGTCCAAGCCACAATCGGTTTTCCCCTCCGTAGGCATTCATGTGCGGGTCTTCAGGTCCCTCGAATGATTTATAGTGTACCCATCCGAGGCTTCGGCCATCCTCCCCTTCCGCGGTAGAGGTAAAGACCTTTCCCTGGTAACGGCCGGAAATGAGGACCTGGGCGTCTCCGTTTTGGAGGATGACGAGGTTGCTGTCCTTGTCGGATAGAAAGGCTTCGTCGTAGCCGAAGGTGCCGGGGGGATATATTTTGGTATCCTCTCCATGCGGAGCATGGCAGGATGCCAGGAGCAGAAGCGCAATACATTGGAGGCGCATCGTCAATTTTTTTGTTGGATGATTTTTTGTATGGGGATGGTACCATAGGCTACTTGGATGGTAACGTGGCCATTTTTGCTTGTCACGTCGCCGAAGCCGGAGTCCGTGGAAAGAAAACTGGTAAAGTCACCAATTTTGGAGTCCACGTAAAGCGTCTTGTCGACGGCATCGTACCGCACGCCGGTCAGGCTTTCCAGCAACGCATAACTGGACATCGCGCGCGCATACCAATGTCCGCATTCATATTCGTCGAAGGGATTGCGTACGCGCCCGTCATAGCGCTGGCGGGTGGTGCGGACCATGCGCAGGCCTTCCCGAACATAGCCCATGAAGATCAGGTGGGAAGCGACCTCGTATTCATAACCCGTCCAAACTTCATCGCTGTAGGGGAAAGGCAGGGAGGGTTTTCCGCCACGCGGCCATGAACAAACCAGGAGGCCACCCTCCTTACCCAGGGCGAAAGTGGGGCGCTGGGGGTTGCTGTGTTCGGAAAGGTCGGGGGTGAAGTTGTACCGGTATACGGCTTTCAGGTGGCTGGCCACTTTATGTGTGTCTATAGGTTCCGGAAGGCCGCAAACGCGGGCCATCCATTCGCCCAATACGCCATCGCTGAGGCAACCGGTTCCATACTGGTATTGGGGGCCTTCGGTCTTCAGGATCGCC
>CAZJDB010000199.1:0-9962 GCA_964544695.1 uncultured Chitinophagaceae bacterium | reverse complement strand
CCGAAGGAATTTTGCGAGGAGATGCGGGAATCCTTTAGATCTGTACGGTAATATGGTACTCCTATTAATGTTACTCGGTATGATGCCGTCATTTCGTGGTGCGACATCGTGGGTCAACACGCAGCCGTTATCGTTGGAAGCTTTGCGCGGGAAGGTTGTTCTCGTTGAATTCTGGACCTACACGTGTATCAATTGGCGGAGGACACTTCCTTATGTCAGCGCCTGGGCGTCCAAATATAAGGATGCGGGGCTCGTCGTGGTCGGCGTATCCACCCCGGAGTTTTCATTTGAGAAAATTCAGGATAATGTCCGCCGGGCTGCTAAGGAGATGCATATCGATTTTCCCATTGCCATCGATAACGACTATTCGGTATGGAATTCATTCAGCAACGAATATTGGCCGGCTCTTTATTTCATCGATGCAAAGGGGAATATCCGCCATCATCAATTCGGGGAAGGTGATTACGAACAATCGGAAAAGGTTATTCAACAATTGCTGGCTGAGGCCGGGGCCAAAAACGTTCCCGGCGGAATATCCCCTGTCACCCCCACTGGGTTCTCGCTTGCCGCCGATGGGCGTACGCTGGAGTCCGGGGAAACGTATGTGGGGTATGGGCGTGCTCAGAACTTTTCGTCTGATCTGGTGCGTGATAAGCAGCATTTGTTTGTTGGTCCCAGGCGGCTTGCGCTCAACCAATGGGCCCTTTCGGGGGACTGGACCGTGAGTCAGGAAGCGGCAACATTGGTTAAAACCGGCGGTAGGGTTATTTTCCGCTTCCATGCCCGCGATGTTAACCTCATCATGGGGGGCGCCTCTATCCGGTTCCGGGTAACCATCGACGGAAAAGCCCCGGGTGCCGCCCATGGGATCGACGTGGATGAGCAGGGCAACGGCGTGGTAAACGAACAGCGCATGTATCAACTTGTCCGGCAACCGGGACCCATTGCGGATCGGGATATTACGATCGAGTTTCTGGATCCGGGGGTGCAGGTTTTTGACTTTACATTTGGCTAGACAAACCTTTTACAATGAACAATACCAACCAGAATCGCCGTCATTTTTTGGGTACGGCGGCTTTGACACTTGTTGCGGCCCCCCTCGGTTTGATGGCGTTTCCATCCGTGGCTGGGAGCCCACGCGCGCTCGGTCCACGCGCGCTCGGTCCACACGCGCTCGGTCCACACGCGCTCGGTCCCTTGAAACAGATCGACGCCGGCCTCCTGAATGTCGGCTACATCGACGACGGCCCTGCGGGCGGGCCCGTGGTCCTGCTGCTTCATGGCTGGCCCTACGATATTCACAGCTATGACAATGTCGTTCCAATATTAGTGACTAAGGGCTACCGGGTGATCGTGCCTTATGTCCGTGGCTGTGGCACCACCCAATTCCTTTCCCACGAAACATTTCGGAACGGCCAGCCGGGGGCGGTGGCCCAGGATGTCATCGACTTTATGGATGCCCTGAAGATCGACAAGGCAGTCATTGGAGGGTTCGACTGGGGCGGGCGGTCTGCCAACGTCGTTGCGGCGCTTTGGCCGGCGCGCTGCAAGGCTATGGTTTCGGTCAGCGGTTACCTGATGTCCGGTGTTGCCGCCAACAGGCAGCCCTTACCGCCCGCCGCCGAATACCAGTGGTGGTATCAATATTATTTTGCCACGGAGCGCGGCGCGCTTGGTTACGAAAAGTACAAGCACGATTTCGGGAAGCTCATCTGGCAATTGGCCTCGCCCAAGTGGAATTTCACCGATGCCGTATTCGATCGCACGGCCGCTTCTTTCGATAACGCCGACTACGCCGCTATCGTGATCCACAACTACCGGTTCCGGTTGGGTGTGGCTGAAGGCGAGCCTAAATATGCCGACATCGAAGCCCGCATCGCGGCCCGTCCGGTAATCACCGTGCCGACCATCACCCTGGAAGGGGACGCCAACGGGGCGCCGCATTTTCCGAATGACAGCGCCTATCGCGACAGGTTCACGGGGAAATACGCCAACCGGGTGATTAGCGGAGGCATCGGGCACAACCTGCCCCAGGAAGCACCGGAGGCTTTTGCACAGGCTATTTTGGATGTAGATTTGATGTAAATTTATCGTATGAGTTCTGTAATTCCAATGGGGCTTTGCCTGGAAAATTATAACTATGCCTATCCGGTCAATTACATTACGCTGACTATTCAGCAGCAGGTTTTAAAGATGGCGTACATGGACGTGAAGCCGGAAAAACCAAACGGTCACACGGTCATGTTGCTACATGGCAAGAACTTCTGCGGAGCTTATTGGGGCCAAACGGCGAAAACACTTGCTGCTCAAGGCTACCGCGTGATCATCCCTGATCAGATCGGATTTGGCAAGTCGTCCAAACCGACGATGATTCAATATACCTTTCAACTGCTCGCCTCCGCCACCAAGGCGGTGCTGGATAGTGCCGGGGTGAGTAAGGTCATCGTGGTTGGACATTCGATGGGCGGGATGGTTGCCACGCGATTCGTCCTGATGTATCCCGCTATCGTCGAAAAATTCATCCTGGAGGACCCGATAGGATTGGAGGATTGGCAACTCAAGGTCCCTTATCAGGGCATAGACGCCTGGTTTAAACAGGAGCTAAATCAGAACTATGACTCGCTCAGAAAATATGAGTTGGAAAGCTATTACCACGGGACGTGGTCTCCCGCCTATGATGAATGGTTGAATATTTATGCCGGTTGGATGCTCAGCCCCGAATACAGCAGGATCGCCTGGAACTCCGCACTCACTTATGACATGATCTTCAACCAACCGGTATGCTATCAATTCGGCCTGATCAAACCTCCGACCTTACTGATCGTGGGCGAACTGGACCGGACCGCACTGGGGAAGAACCTCGTCCCTGAAAGCGTGGCTGCTACCATGGGCAATTATCCCGAGTTGGGTAAGGTAACCGCCGAAAAAATCCCGGGTTGCCTGCTGGTGGAATTGCCGGGGGTGGGACATGTACCCCATGTGGAGGTGTTTGACAAGTTTATGCTGGCTGTGACGGAGTTCCTGAAAACCGGCTATCTTTAGCACATGAGAATGACAATTTCGGGCCTTCCACGCGATTTTGACAAATTTGACCTTCAGCGGCTTTTTAACCCCTTTGGTTGGGTTGACTACGCGAAAATTTATATTGACCCTATTACCGGTAGAAACTCTGGAAAGGGTATGGTCGAGATGAAGCGCGATGATCAGGCACAACAGGCCATGGCTGCATTACAGGGCAAAATTATAGGGACGAATCCATTGAATATCAAGGAGGCGAAAAGCAGGCCGATGTAGTCGATCCTGGGCGGAATTCCAGGTGCACGGGCAGGGCCATGGTTGGCCTCTGATTTTGGGCGTTTACGACCACTGATGAAATCTTTTTTATGCAAAAGATCAGCACCTTCATTTGGTACGATAGCAATGCCGAAGAAGCCATGAACTTCTACCTTTCCATTTTCAAGGATTCCAAGGTTAACAGGGCTGCATACAATCCGCTGGGCGCACCTGGTCCTGTGGGCGCCTTATTGGTGGCATCCATTCAATTGGAAGGGCAGGAATTCATATTGATGAATGGCGGCCCCGGTCATCCGCTGACTGATGCCATCTCTCTTACGATCAACTGCAAATCCCAGGAAGAGGTCGATTATTATTGGAATGGGCTCCTTTCAGGCGGTGGCAACGAAATTAACTGTGGTTGGCTGAAGGATAAATTTGGTCTTTATTGGCAGGTAACACCTATTATTTTGACCCAGTTGCTGGCTGACGCGGACAAGGCAAAGGCCGGTCGTGTCATGCAGGCGATGATGAAGATGATCAAGTTGGATATTGGGGTGTTGAAGGCCGCGGCAGATGCGAATTAACCTCTATATTCTTGTTGGTTGCTGCATGCTATGCTCTTGTCAGAGCCGGCATGATGCGCTTGCGACCGCAAAAGACGGCGTCACTCAAATGATGTCGCATATCAGCGCAGATATTACAGGGGGCGGCCCGACACAATGGCTGACCTATTTTGAGGATAATCCTGGATTCTACATGGCCTCGGATGGAGCAGTGAAATTCAGCGACTTTCCATCAGCCACGACATACATTCGCGATACACTCCCCCATATAATGTCCCGTATATCGCTTACCTGGTCGCATTTGCGTGTCGATCCGCTGGATCCGGAATTTGCCTCCATCGGCGCGGACTTTAGCGAGGACATTACGCTTGCCAACGGACAGGCAATGTCCATTACGGGCTTTTTCAGCGCTGTCGCGCATTTTGATGGAACATCCTGGAAACTGAGAAACCTTAGTTGGGCTACTAAACCAAGGTAATTAGCATTCACTGTAGAACGCTCTATGGTTCATGCTAAATATAATTATGCATATGAAATCTATAATATGGATTGTTGCGCTATCCTTATTTTCCACCCGGGCCGGGGAAAATAAGATGAGCTTAATTTGCAACTCCTGGAAACTAGTCGGTATTCAATCTTTTTCAAAAGAGTATAAACCGGCTAACGTCGGACAAGGAGAAAATCTGACATTCCACGCCAATGGAACTTATGAAAAGGTGCTATATGGTCAGTTGAAATTAAAGGGGGATTGGAGTTTTAGGGTAGACTCGACCAAATTGGAATTTACGGTTGATTCGATGAATGGCACAAAAATGCCATCTACCCCTTTGGGCACGTTCAAGCCTACCGATTCAATAGCTAAGCTCACAACGGACACGCTTATAATCGCCAGACTCGCATATTATGGCCCTGATAGGGTATATGGACATGACGACTGGTATTATGTGAGGGTGGATAATGGAGCGAATTAGCCGTATATTTACTGATCGTCAAACGCTTGCTATATGAAGCATTTACCGAGCAGTGCCCAAACTGCGTTTTATCAAACCAACGGTTTTGTCGTTATTGAAGATTTCCTGACGCCCGATGAACTGGAGCATTGGCGCAAAGCCGTCATGCAGGCGGTCTCGGAAAGAGGCGGAAGAAAGATCCCCGGGAAAGACATCCTGATCGGCGAGAACGACGGGATCAATGAGGACGGAGATTATTTCGGGAAGGTTTTTGATCAGTTGTTGAACCTTTGGCAGACCAATAGTGCGGTAAAAGAGTTGATGTTGGATGAGCGGATCGGGAAAATGGCCGCCATGCTGTCCGGAGCGGAAGGGATCAGGATCTGGCATGACCAGGCACTGTTCAAACGGCCCTGGGCCAATCCAACGGCATGGCACCTGGATACCCCTTTCTGGTCCTTCTCCGACCCCAGGGCGATCTCCATCTGGGTAGCCCTGGACGATGCGACGTTGCAAAACGGCTGCCTGTATTTTATTCCCGGTTCGCATAAGGGTACGAAATTTGACAAGATAATGATCGGCCGGAATATGGACGGCATATTCGATGTCTATCCGCAATATGTGAAAACACAGGCGGTTGCCGCACCAATGAAGGCCGGGAGTTGTTCCTTTCACAACGGGCTGACCATTCACGGAGCGGGCGCCAATATGACCAGTGCCTGGCGGCGAGCGATGACCTGCGCCTATATGCCTGACGGGAACGTGTTCAACGGGGAGCCGAATATTCTTCCCGAACCTTATTTGAGCAGCCTTTCAATTGGAGACCTGCTCAATAACAATGAACAGAATCCGCTTATTTATGCAACCCATTGAGCTTTCCGCTATCCCCCCCAGGGAAACCACACCGGGATATTCAGGCCGGTTTATCCACACAGCCGGGATGACCCTCGCCTATTTTGAGATCAAAGCCGGAAGCGCATCGCCCGAGCATGCACACGAGCATGAGCAGGTATCGCAGGTGCTGGAAGGGGTTTTTCAGCTGACGGTATCGGGTGAACCGGTAATTTTGAAACCTGGCGTGGTTCTCGTCATTCCGTCGAACGTGCCGCATTCGGGCCTGGCCATTACGGATTGTAAGCTGCTGGATATTTTTAACCCGGTACGTGAGGACTTCAGAAAATGAGGTGGTTGCTGATATTTCTTTTATTCAGCCAAGCTGTGAACGCGCAAACAAAACCGCATAACCTGCTTGAGAGGGATATTACGGGCCTGCTGGTCCCACAAGCGGTATGGAAGCCCTTCCCTCAGTCGCCGGAGGGGTGGGCAAAAATACTACCAGACAGCATCAGATCGAAATTGGTCAAGAACGGCGAGGCGTGCTTGAATGGACCCTTTTCCAATGTTCCTGCTTCCGTGACGCTGGACTTTTTTCGTAATGGCAACCGGACAAGGTATGAGAATCTGTCCTTTGGGAAACGTAACCGACTTTGGGCGCTTGTACTGGCTGAATCGGTGGAAGGTTCTGGACGCTTCCTGGACGCCATCGTGGACGGGATCTGGTCGATTTCCGAAGAAACGTTTTGGGGTGCTTCCGCGCATCTCTTTTTACAAAAAGGGGGAAAGGGATTGCCGGACGCGGAAAACCCCGTAGTCGACCTTTTCGCGGCCGAGACGGCGGCCAATCTGGCCTGGGCGGATTATTTCATCGGACCCGAGCTGGACAGCGTCTCACCGCTGATCCGCCGACGGATATACTACGAGGTGAACCGTCGCATATTCTTGCCTTTGCAAACGGCCGGGTATGATTGGTTGGGCGCCGGAGATAAGAACGCCAAATTGAATAACTGGGCGCCCTGGATCATGTCGAATTACCTTACGGCGGCATTGTTACTCGAAAGAGACTCCAACAGGAGGGCGGAATATGTAAACCGGGCCATGCAGGTGACAGACCAATACCTCAACGGCCTGGGGGACGACGGCGCATGCGAGGAGGGACCGACCTATTGGGCTTTCGGGCCTGGGAGTGTGCTGGATATACTTGACCTTTTGGGGAGTGCCACCAAAGGCCGCATCGATATTTTTCACGAGGGGCTTATCCGAAACATGGCCGCTTATATCTATAAGGTGCATATCGCCGGCAATTATTTTGTCAATATCGGCGACGCCCATCCCGAAGTGGTACCGGAACCGGTCATGATCCGACGTTTTGGTACGGAGACGGGAGACACGATCATGCGGGAATTTGGTTGCTGGTTGTATGCCGGGAATGGGTATGCGATTCAGCAACAATTTCATCGCACTCGTGAGTTGTTTGATTTCCGTGACCTTCTGGGTATCAGCGCCGCCCCCTTCACCGATGTCGAGAATGCCTGGTTGCCGGACGTGCAACTGATGGTTTCGCGCGCGGCCCATGGGTTTTTCCTGGCTGCCCATGCCGGCAACAATGGCAAAAGCCATAACCACAATGACGTCGGTGACTTTATCGTCTATGCGGATGGTGAGCCTGTGATCATCGATGTGGGATCCGGTACCTATACGGCCAGGACGTTTTCAAAAGATCGTTACCAACTTTGGTTCAATACCTCTGCTTTTCACAATTTGCCTACGGTCAATGGCCGGCAGGAACAGGAAGGGCTTACCTATGCCGCCAGTCAGGTTTCTTATCTGTCAGATCGGCGCGGCGCGGCGCTCCGCATGAACCTCGCAAAAGCCTATCCGGCCACTGCTGGTATAAGGGCCTGGAAGCGCAGCATTTTGTCGGATCGCTCCGGGCGGATCGTGGTCACCGAC
This sequence comes from uncultured Chitinophagaceae bacterium, assembly GCA_964544695.1. Taxonomy (GTDB): domain Bacteria; phylum Bacteroidota; class Bacteroidia; order Chitinophagales; family Chitinophagaceae; genus Dinghuibacter. Next base: position 2,383 of record CAZJDB010000199.1, on the reverse strand, counting down.
AGCTGCCGGGCAGATAGCGTTTTTAGTTCGCTGACGCAAAGTTTCATGACGGTTGATGCCGTCGATATCACGGTGCCGGGGGTGATACAATTTACGACCGACGGGGGTAAAAAGGTGGAACTTGAGTACGATGCGCGGGTCTTTACAGCCCGAAAGGAGGACATGCAACTGACCACGCCGGAAGAAGAGGGCCTGAAAGAGACGTGGCATCACCGCACCATCAGCAGAATCCTGTTGGATTTACGGTCCCCGGTGCGGGTTGCCGCTTTTCAATATACCATCGTTGCTAAATGAAAAGACGATCATTTATTAAGCGTGGTTCACTGTTGGCATCAGGATTTGTGCTTCAGCGGGCTCTCCCGGTAGGCATGGTTCTTTCTGAGGAAAGGCTGTATACGCTATTCCAGAACCCGGTGATGGCCAGCCGCCCTTTCGTCCGCTGGTGGTGGAACGGCGACAAGGTAGAGAAGTCCGAACTGGCGCGCGAGCTTCGAATGCTCAGGGATGCCGGTATTGGCGGAGTAGAAATCAACCCGATCGCTTTTCCCGAAAGAACGGAGGACATGGGTATCGCTTCCATCGATTGGTTGAGCCCGGCGTGGCTGGAGCTGTTGCGATTTACACTCGGGGAAGCCGCTTCCCTGGGGATGACCTGCGATTTGATCGTCGGCTCGGGGTGGCCATTCGGCGCGCCCTGGCTGGAGGGGGACGAAAGAAGTCGCGTGAGGGTCATTTCAGCCATCAAGCTGGAAGGTCCGGTAGAATATCAGGCGGTTGTGGCAGATCTGATCAAAGATGCCTATCCCGCGATTTCCGCGCCTTTTGCGGGGCGGGTGTCCAAATTGATTTCCCTGTCTCTCGTCCCCACGCCTTTGAACGGCCTGGAAGACGTAAAAGACATTCCCGTTGAGGCCACGCGAAGCGCTTACCGCATATCCGTTCCTCCCGGCACTCATATGTTGTACGGGTTGGTGGAATTCGATGGTTTTAGCAAGGTCATCAACGGAGCGCCGGGCGCCGACGGTCCGGTGTTGAACCATTATCACAAGGCGGCCGTCCAAACATACCTGGACCGCATGTCTGACGCGCTCGGGCCGCTGACCCGTCATATCCGATGTTTCTTCACCGACAGCCTCGAACTGGAAGGGGCCAACTGGTGCGAGGACATGGAAAAGGAGTTCCTTAGCCGAAGAGGATATGCGCTGAAACCTTATTTGCCGTTTATCCTGTATAAAACAGGCAATATGGGTAATAACATCGACCCGGAGTACGGCGCAAAACACGGCGAAGTCTTCAGACAATTGACCGGCAGGGTGCGTTTTGATTTCGACCTGACCAAAACGGAGCTTTTGCGGGAACGTTTTGTCGAGCCCTTCCTCGCCTGGTGCAAGCAAAACAAGGTACTTTCCCGCATGCAGGCATATGGCCGCGGCTATGACCCACTTGACGGCAGCTTCGGCGTGGATATCCCCGAATGCGAGACCTGGATCAAGGCCGGCCTCGGAACACAGATGAGTGAGGAAGACTACCGGGTGGGCAGGGCATACACCATGATCAACAAATACGTCTCGTCCGCGGCTCATTTACAAGGGAAGAAGATCGTTTCCTGCGAGGAATTGACCAATACCGACCGCGTTTTCAATGAAACGTTGGAACTCCTCAAAGTGGGATCGGATCAGAGTGTCATATCGGGCGTCACGCACGCGGTTTTTCATGGATTCAATTACTCTCCGCAATCGGCCGCATTCCCGGGCTGGGTAAGGTACGGCACTTTTTTTAACGAGCGAAATCCTTGGTGGCCCTGGGTGTCGCATTTTACCACCTACCGGGCAAGGCTGACAGCTATCTTTCAGGAAATGACCATGTATACCGGCATTGCGTTGCTGCCTCCCACAGCAGACACCTGGAACAAGTACGGCGCACAGAATACCCCTTTTCCTGCGCTGATCCATCCCACCTATCAACCATTGATTTGGGAAGCGATCCACAAAAACGGGGATGGTTGTGATTACGTCTCGGAAAAAACGGTCCGGGCGGGGTGCTTAAAAAAATATCACACGTTGTTCCTGATCGAGGTGGAGAGCCTTAGCCCGGCCACGGCGTCGGCCCTATATGATTTTGTATCTCGCGGGGGCCGGATATTCTGTATTGAGACCATTCCTTCTAATGCGGAAAGTCTGCTGGAAGCGGATGCATCGATTCAGGATTGGGTGAGTAAAATGAAGGCTTTTTCGGATCGATTTTTCCTGTTAAAAAAGCCTTCCAAGGACTTTATCGGCTGGTATCGCCAAATCCAGCAGGACTATTCCCTCAAGCCATATGTGGTGATCGACCGGCCCAATCCGTTCGTCAACCAGGTCCGCTACATGTCGAAACACTCGGA
>CAZJDB010000198.1:0-16876 GCA_964544695.1 uncultured Chitinophagaceae bacterium | reverse complement strand
AAAAAACGGTGCAATTGCTTACCCCATGCCGGTTTGTCCTGACCAAGGTGTGCCGGTTGACATCGATCACCTCAGGCCCAAGAGGATAATCTCAATATATTCTTAACAAGCACCAATATAACAACCAAATATGTGAACCGCTTAATCAAACATGAAATCAAAACCTGCACCATGAGTAGGTGGTCAATTTGCTCCGGCCTTATACGGTAAATATGACCGGCGTATGCACTTCGACCTCGACCAGGTCAGGCAACTCACTTCTGAATGGATCGAAGAGTATTATCTACGACGACCCCACGAATCCCTGAACAATAAGACCCCGGAAGAATGGGGAAAATGAGATCCTAAAAATGGAGAAACTCTAAACAAAAACTGTTTGCGAAAAGAGGTACTTACAAGAATCCTTCAGGGGTACCAATTATAGGATTTGGTCGCTCCATAATCCCAATAATTAAAATTTGGAAGAACAATTCTTAAACCAAATTGCCCGGGATTATGTTTCCATCCTTGCCCTCCTCCGGCAAAGTGGATTTGCATATTATTGTGAAGTTTTTATTTCAAATAATTATGAAGCCACAATAGGCTGTCAGGAAAAGGGTATCCAAATTTTTGGAAGAATTCAGGACTAATAAGTACCTCGCTTTTACTGGGGTCTTGCCTGCAATACACAACTGGAAACTGTTTTCCGATTAAGATATCCTTTAACGTGTCTTTATAAATTAAGCCCAAGTTGCTTCTATCTTTGAATATCTGCCCATTGACATTAAACCAATAGGAGACCCACAAGCCAGAGGTTTTTATATACATGTAATTTGTATTGTAGATAGTACACGTTCCTATTTGTTTTTTACAAATTTTGAGTTCTTTTAAATAAAGAAATCTATAGATTGTCTGGCTGAGCCCCGCAATCAAAAGAGAACTCACAATAATAATCCCAATCCATTTTTGCGTTCTAGTAAGTTTACTTATTTCCATTTTGATTTGCTTCAATTGTCTTTGCAATTCCCATACCCATAACAGTTGATACATATCCAGCTCTGAAGTCAATCGCTCCTCCTGTTAAATACCCCATTTTGACTCCTTGACTTTCCAATAAAAGTCCAGGTGAATTTCCTAGAGCATTAGCCCCCGTATTTATTCCCCAATTTAGGAAAAAGTTTCCTCCACTTGAGTTTGGATCCGTATATGTAGTAATAAAACCTGAATAAATTGGATTTCCAAAAACGGCATTTCCAGCTACTGAATAGTAATTGATTTTCAAAAGATTCCCTTTGTGTTGTATAGCCTGAATAGTTAAATCGGCAGCGGCTGCTGACCCGTGAAATCCTATTCTAGGTCTAAGAAGCCATTTGGTACCCTGGACTAAATATGGCATTGCACCAACATCTGCTGCGAATGTTAAGGTTAAGGGTAAGGCTAACATTCCAATCGCCCCATAATCAAGTATGTCTGCATCATGCTGTGCTTGCGCATAGTTTCTATAAAATGCGGGTGTTTCTGGACCAACCAATAGAGGTTTATTATCCTTAATTCTTTGTATGTTTTGCTGCAAAACATAGTTCCAATAGTTTTGGTCCACCCCATCCGATTTTGGCCAGTACATAAAATTGCCATAATTTTTCTTTGGCTTTGCAGTACCGATAATTACAATATCCTCTAAATTTCCCGATTCTCCACCTCCTTCAAACCCTTTTTTTCCTTTTCCAGTCTTGTCCCAATAAAAATTGCTATTCCCGTGCTGATGAACAAATACGTCACCAACTTTAGCTTTACCTGCGTTTTTGACGGTATCCAACCCTATCGGGTCACTGAAAAGAATCGGATTATCAGCAAGAGAGGTATAAGGACTTGAATTTCCTAATGCAACAGGATCTTCATTCCATCTCCTTCCGACCCTTGGATCGTATTCCCAAAATTCGGCACTATAACTTGTCCCGCTCCCTTTTACCTCATCATCTTTTTCTTGACCGCCGAACCCATACCTATAATTTCCTATAGCGACTTTAGCATAGGTTCTTCCGGGCTCAAGAGATCCAAACGGATAGTAGTCATTGGTAGTGACCACTTGTGAACTAAAATGGTCGACTGTAGTATTGTTCAACGAAACCCCCAGTTTCTTATCCGTGATCGTCGCTAACACATTTCCTAAATGGTTATTCAACTCAAAGAGCTTCCTACCACGAATAAAAGTAAGGATATCGGCGGAATCCAGCAACGTCAAGGCAGCCTTTGGCTGAGGAGCTAAATTAGCCATATCTACCGTATCTTTTTTAAGACCCAACCTGCTGCTTCCATACAAATCCGCCTCGGTGCGTGTTAAATCCCCAGAATTTATAGAGGGGTTACCCGAAGTATAAATACTGAGTATATTCCCTTGCGCATCCCTCACATACCAAGTTATAATGGTGGGTCCACCAGCAGAATCATAGGTCTTGCTGATCCTGTTCCCCGCCGGGTCATAGGTAAAAGAAATACTACTCCCATCCGACTTGGTAATCGTATTGATCTTTCCATACACCGTCCAGGTCACATTGCTGATCCCGTTTGTACTGTCCTTCGTCAACTCCCCAATAGCATCATACCCATAGTTCCCTACACCTTGGCTATCGAGGTCCGTAGTATAATTGGTAGAAGGAACCGAATCCACAATGTGATCGAGCTTATTGGTTCCAGCAGTATAGAAATAAGTCAAACTATCCATCCCTATAGGCTGCCCAGCAAAAGTGTTATTCCCATTACGTTTATACTTCAGAATATTTCCATTTGGATCATATGCTACATTTTCCTGGAAGTCCTGTAATATGCTGGGACTTGTCCATAGCGAATCGGTCGTACGATATGAATCCATGTGGATCAACCTGTTGAGTTGGTCATACTGGTAGTCATAAAGCAACGGATGCCCCAAGGCACCAATACTGACTCCCATCGAGGAAATATTTCCATTATAGAGAGGTCGATAGCCAGAGCTCAAGGTACTGCTATTGGCAGCAGGCATCGTATTGTCACTAATAGGCGCAAAATCCCCATCAAAATAATTGAGCTGCAGGTTATAAGCGTTCGTAGCGACCTGGCTTCCAGAGGCCCCGTCGGCCTGAAGGGTATAACCAGACCCGGTATAAATAGGTGGATTGACAGACTTCATCAACCCTTGTAGTGTATAGCCATAGTTTATCCCCTGGACCTGTTGGTCCCCGATCACCGTCCTGGACAAGGGGCCGTGCAGGTAATAGGAATAAAAGGCGTCATTATCCCAATTGATACTATCCGCGCTGGTCAGGACATTGGTAATGCGGTTCTCGGCGTCGTAAAGGTAACTATGGTAAAAATCATCGGCATACCCGTGCTGGTAGGCGACTTTATCCACCTTTCCCGATTGCAAATCATAGTCGTAAACGATCTTTTTGAAACGGTTGTTGGTGGAATTCATGATCCCGCTATGATAATCCTGCACAAGGGTATCCACATTCCCCAGGATATCGTAGCTGAAATAGGAGGCCGTGGCCTGAGTGGGTGTCATATTCCCCACATCCGACTCCGTCCCATAAAAGGCAGTGTAAGCCACCCGATTTCGAAGATTTTGTGCAAACATCTCAGGCTGCAAGGGACTATATGCGGAATCATATGAAGTCTGTGTTATTTGCTCCTTGGTAGACGCCGACGCCGTGATCCAGGTCAATAGATCAGACGCATTGCGCGCAGTTGTATCCACCATGGGATTACTGCTGGTCAGCTCCCCAACTTCTATAATCCGTCCAATAGAATCATACTCGGTATAACTATATTCAGAATTGGACAATTGCTTCGCGTTTTGGGATATAGCAAGACGACCCAACCGATCATACCAGAAGTTAGACTCCCCCCCATCCGGCGACTTCTCTGCCACGACTTGATTAATGGTATTATACCTATAATTCGTCGGCATGGTATGCGAAGGCACGAGCAAAGTCCCCACCGCCTTCGCCATCTCCACACTATCCATCCAGGCCGTGTCAAAATTAACCACCACCCCCGCCGGCGGCACCGTCTTCACCAAATTCCCCGCCTGGTCATAATAATATAGCGTATAGTGGTACTCATTGTTCACATACGTCACCGTGAATTGCTCATTCTTAATCGCCTGCAAACAGACATTGTTGTAGGAATTCTCGAACGCCCCCGTCAAAGAATCGGTATAGTTGGAAAACAACACCGTCCCCTTGGTGGTCGAGAAGAACGTACTATCCGTACAAGTCGTCGTCGAATCGACCGCCAAAGGCGGCAAAATTGGCGCAGCGCGCCCGCAAAGGAAGGGAGGTGAGTAAATGTTATAACAACTATCGCTCCCTGAGCAGGAAATCGTACTGTCCACGGGCGTAAGAGAAGTCAAAGTGAGCGTAGTATCCACATTGGCAGCCGTGATAAGGTCATCGACCTGTAGCGTCCCCGCGAGCACGGTAACCGTTGGAAATGAAACTCCGAGAGAAACCGTACTGTCATAGCATCCCGTTTTCCCGGAGGAGTTGAGCATCATGAACAACCCGTTGCTGTTATCATCCCCCGTAACCGTGAAGGTAGTGTCCGGATTGGCGGTGAGTCCAAAGACCTGCTGAGTTCCTGCCAGGTTCGTCACCGAAGACCAAACCAAGGACCCTGTAGAAGTAAGCCGCTGCCAATACACATGCGGCGTCACATCCCCCACCTCCGCAAAGAGGGTTCCCCCGTCCGGTGTGGGCACGATAGAACCAAATGTATTGATGGTGTTCCCCGCGGGCACATTACTGCGCACATAGGCCGCCACCGAGTCGTCTGGTAAGATATCCATGAAGGCAAAATGCTGACCCGCGCTGGTGAACCCGGCAGTATTGTTCATGAAGACGCGGTAACCACCGTTGGCCAAAGGATAAGGGTAACTGAACCAGGTACTGGTATCATCGTCATCGTTGAAGTTGGTCTGCTTGTATATGGTCCCTGAATCCTCGCCGATCCGGAACAGGGTACCCTGGTAGTGATCGGATACAAAGGTCGATCCCGTGACCATAAGAGTATCCGATTTCTCCTGAACGCTGTTGGCATTATCGCTCGTATTGGTGCCGAAGTGTTTGGACCAAAGGATGTTCCCCCCGGTATCCAACTTGGACAAAAGAAGGTCCGCGGTACCTCCGTGGGTATTGTAAGTGCCCAGGACGGCGAACCCGTTGTCGCTGGTTTGGATAACGTCCGAGCCCATTTCCCCGTATTCGGTGTTGAACCCGATGGTGCGGGTCCATTGAACATTTCCGGAAGGGTCGAACTTGACCAGGAGTTCCTCGGTGGAAGCATATCTTCCCGAAGAAGTGGTTCCTATAGCAATATAACCGTTGTCGGAAGTGCCCTTGACACGGAAGAAGAACTCATTGCCGGTTCCCCCGTACGCTTTGGCCCAAACCTGGTTTCCGAAGTGATCGGTCTTGACAATATACGCATCCTGTCCGCCCGCACCGGTTCCATTGATAAAGCCCGCCATGACATACCCGTTGTCGGAAGTGGGCACCATCCAGTAGAATTGACTGGTGGTGGATGTCAATTGATAGGCTTGCGCGATAGGTTGTGCGGAGCACTTCAGCGAATCGGTGAGCGTGGAACTATGCACGACGCAGGAATCCATGAAGTTCAGGTACTCCCAGGTCTGAAGGTTGAAGCCCAGGCGGTTGTTCATGTAATTCTGGAACAGGTTGTTGACTTTGACCTGGTTGGTGTCCAGCATGGTCGAGTCGTTGGGGACAGCTCTGGGGGTATCCAGCGGGTATTGGCTCAGATAACTGGTATACATGGAGTCCACGACCTGGCAGGGAACACAGGTGGAACCGCTGCTGCATTGGAAAGCCGGAGGCAGGAGAATGGCTTGGGACAGGTTGACGCAATTATTGCCTGAACCACCGCCGTTACACATGTTCAGTAGCTGGGTCAGGTCCGAATTGCTCATATTGATCTGCTGGGTACGGGACAGGAAAGCGGCAAAGGACGCATCTATATGCGATGACAGGATATAGGAGATATAATACTTCCGGATTTGCCCGCATTCGCACGTGCTGGGAGTGGTGTATACGGGCTTGTTGCTGTAAATGGGCTGATTGTTATAGGGCTGTGGGAAGGTGATTAGCTCGGCATTACAGGTTGGGCTGGTCGTAATACTGTGGGCGAAGTTGAAGGCGTTGATAATATCCTGGAAGCTGGTAAAGTGATAAGATGTCCCTGCGGGTGTATACGTTACCCCCGTTGGAAGGCTGCTGGCGCCGAATGGATGATTGGCGTCCATGGCCGTGCTGTCCAATGCCCGCAAACGGGGAATGATGCTGTCCTGGAGTTCAGCGTCGGTATAGGAAACACAGGGCGATAGCTCTTGGATCCATTGCTGGGTAATGCCGTTCATATTTGTCGTATTGGCAACGGATATGCTATCGCTTGCGGCATTTACGACCGACTGGAGTGCGGCCGTGGAGGTGGGCTTGTTGTTGACCTGCTGGATATAGGTCAGGCCGTTTTGATCGGTGACGCCATTTTTGGTATCGAGGAGCTTATCGTTAAACTCGGGGTGTAAATGAGCGGTAAACAAGGTGATTTCGTCGGGGACTTTACCCGGGCCCGGGGAAGGCCATGCCGGATTACTATAGGCATTGCAGGGCGCCCCAACCGATTTTACCAGTGAGATGATTTGATTGTTGACGATTTCTTTTTTCGCCTGTAGGTAAAGTTCCCTGAAATTTTTCCAGGCTGCATCCAGGTCTCCCTGGCACCAGGTCGTCGTGTCGAAGTCGTGGGCCGCTGCGGAATAGTAGACGGCACAGCCCTGGTCGCTGGGGGAACATTTGGCCAGCACGCAAGCCATGGCCCACATGGTGAGGGTGGGGTTCTCGCCTACACTGGCGACATAGATTTGGAGCTTACTTTCCAGGGAGGATTTATAGGCGCCCGACATTTCGGTACTCAATGGATCTTCCAGGATGGTGCCGGAAGGCTGGTATTTGGCCCCCGGCCAGCTCCCGCTGGTATTACCCGTCGGGTTCAGGTAGCCCGCAATGAAGGCGGATTCATAGGTGTCGGTGCTTTCCATCTGGCGGTCGTACAGATTGCTGGGCCTTTGGGCCTGGTAGGCTACGAGCTTGCAATACTCCGGATGGTAAGGTAACAGTTGGTTGGCCCAGGAGGTTTGGAAATGCTGAACGTACTGGGTCATGGACAGGGAATTGGGTGTAACCATCAGGTTGGACGCCTGGTTGTACACGGAATCGGGGTTCCCGCTGGCGTTCAGGTAGGTAATAGCGGGGAGCTTGAATACCTGGGTAAAGTCATCACTTGTCGAATCCGATCTTGGTATATAGAAGATGTTATAACCGCTTTGCAAGCCGTTCAGGCTGGTATCGGCATATTGCCCGTAAGGCGGCGTCATATCGGCCAGCATGGCGTTTTCAATGTCGACATCGTCGGAGGAGCTGTCCTGGCACAGCGCGGAACAGGCCCCCAATGCATTTTGATAGGCCGTTTGGGCTTCCGCGAGGTAAGCGGATGTATCGGCGGGAGAGATCCCGGTCTGGGATTTGAAGTTTGCCCAAAACTGTTGCCACGTCCCTACCTGGGCTAGGCAGGCTGAACAACTGGGCGCGCATTGGGTGTCCGCGGCGGCGACCAGGGCGCCCTGCGCACTAATGAATTGAGGGAGGGACTGGCAAGTATTGTTGGGCAGGTAGATGCTATCCAGGTAATAAACGTAAGCATTGTGGTCTACCGTCAGTTTTTTGGTGATCAGGTAGCTGCCTACCGTCAATGGAAGCGAAATAGCGGCTGTCAGGTTCCCGGGACTGCAATTGGTAGGGATGGAATCAAACAACTTATAGTTGCGTATCGTCGTATCATACCGTTTTCCATTCGGAAGATTCTGGTTATTGCAATTATCGGTTATGGTGATCTCCAGGTCGTAGAGGCAGGTGTAACAGATCTTCGTATTGCTGCAATTGTATTGGCTGTCAATCCCCGGGTTCAGCGTGTAATTGAAAGTGTAAGTACCCGGCGTGGAAACCTCCAGGGACTTTTGGGAGGTCATGCTCAGGCCCTGGAAGAAAACGGAACTGGAATCCAACAGATTTTCGGTCCTGGTAGCCCCACCTGTATTGGAAGGAAGGGCGCCCATATCCGTGGGTGCCGCCCCAGCCAGGGCGGTGGCGATGGTCCGTCCATGCATGTCCACATAGCTGATGCTGAATTGGCCATTGGCGTCCTGGACCATGTTTTTAAAATAGTGCGAAAATTGTCCTACTTCTGTTCCGAACAAAGCATCCAGCTCCAGTTGGCTGGGCGTCCCATAGAAGTATTTTGTTTCGTGGCCCGAGCCCAACTGGAACTGTGGTCCTACCCCACCCTGCCGTTGTATCCGACCCGTATTGTCCGGGGTATATTCGGTTTCAGTGAAAGGATAAGCCCCGGCATCGGGGATGAACTGGTTCAATCCCGCCGTTTTCAGCGTATTGTTGGAGGAATAATACCAACTGGCGCCCGAAGTCGAATCCATCGGACCCGCATGAATGGTGCAGGACACACCCGGATTAGGCAGCGTATCATAATCGGACTGGCTGTAAGCCGCGTCGTAGTTGAGCGCCGACTGGGTAAAATTGGGTGTGTATTGGATGATATGGCTCAGGGTCGGCGCGGGCATGACCTGAACCACCGGCCTGCCCTGGTAATCGTAATAGGTTTCTGCGACGATGGTGGTATTGGTGGTATTGTCTTTGGTCACGGTTTGCCGGTCCCTGAGGGAGCCGTCATAGTACTGGACGACGACCTTTCTCTTCCCTTCCTCTGCAAAGCTCGTACTGGACTGCCAGTTTAGGGTCGTGTCGTGCCCCCGGAAAACATATTCGCCCAATACAGGAGTAGCCGCGTCCGAGCTCCATTCCGCCGCCAGTACGGCATTCCCCGCGAGGAGCCGGACGGGTCGCACGCGGATGAACACGGTTCCCGCGTCCACGAAGATCAGGGGGATGTTGTACGTCGTGGCGCATGTAGTGACCCTTGAAGCATTGTTCTTGAAGATCAGGTCGGAAGACAGGAGGTGGCTTACCGTGTCGTTGTACCGGCCGTTAGCCAGGGCACTGGAGTCGATATAGGTCCATTCAAGGTCGTATTCATCCGCTCCCAATACATTGGTCCAGACAACGGGTAGCTCGTCATAAACGGGGCTGTCCGCCGGATTGATGGTAATGTTGGTCACGGTACTGCTGCAACTGAAAATGAAGGCCGGCCACGCAGTCAGTTGATTTTCCAGAAGCAGGGCGGTCGTGGGGTCCCAGGAAGTCACGCTCTTCGTGACCGACAGGATCTTAACGGTTACTTTATGAGAATTTTTGAATACGAAATTATTCCTGGCATTGTAGGCTTGCGCGGAATCATAGTGTACGGACAACACCTGATCGACCGAATCGGTCGCCCCGGAGGGATCGAGGTAGTATATCCTTATATTGACGCTGACGGTAAAGGAATCCCGGAGGAAAACATTGGAAGATTCGTTGATTTCCAAGGTAATAATATTCTGCACGGAATAGGGTGTATCGATGTTGCCTACATAGGTGGGGTTGAAGAAAGCGGAGTCTTCCACGGTAACGCTGGAGTCAGCGCTGATCTGGTTTATACTGCCATCCAGCACGGCCAGTGCGACAATCCCTTTCCCGCCCGGACCGCCTGCCTTGGCGAATGGGGAAGACAGCAGGAGTAACAAAGTCAATACGGAATATGTCCTAATGCGTAGCATAAAGCGGGATTAAAGGTTGGGTGTTGCCAAATACAATTGATAAGCCCTATATTTTCCGACGGGCTGGTATCGTCCCGCCGTTTTCGTAATGATTGCATTTTCGTCGAACAGCGCGTCTCCAAAGGCGCCTTGGGTGTAATGGTTGAAGCGCACCAACACCCTTCCCTCGGGATCATATCCCTGGTCCGTCTTATCCACGAATCCCGCGGTATGAAGGAAATAGGTCATTTCCTTCAGGAACCCGGTCTTTTCGTCCACACCCATTTCGATCCGGGTAAATTGGAGGCCCTCCGGAAAACTGATGGCGAGTACGTCCATACTGCCCCGTTTTGAAAGATTGGAATGCACCCCATTCATATGCTGAAGTACGCTGTCGATTAAATAAATGGGATCTACGACCGAAGAGTGACCGGAAGCCGAGAGGTATATCGACTGGTTCTCCCGCATGATCTGTATGGTATGATTTCCTGTGACCAGGGTTTCAATACCATCCATGACGTACCGGCATCGCCCTTTATCCAACGCTACTTCTCCCGTTATGGAATCGTTCGGTTGGTCCGGATGGCTCTCATTCGTGTACAGGTAAGTCACCCGAAAGCCCAGGTAGGACGCTTGCGCGTATGCTGCTTTTATTCTTTCCAGGAAAGGTTTTACGGGATCGGTCCCCGCTTGTGCGTAGAGGGCCACCGGCCAAACCAACGTAAAGTATATCAGGAGATGTCTCATGATCAGTATATTTTAAGTAATGCGCTCCTCGTTTCCTTGATGGTCAGGATGCCCCGTTCGGTTTCCTTTTTTACGCGAATGAGGGTCCCGTCATCATCGTACTCATAGAAGGTGGCATAGTTGTTTTCATCCAGCTCCGCCATCAGCCTTAGGTTATTGGGGTTGTAGACATAAGATTTCATATCGGCATTGAAGGGATGCATGCGTATATCGTCGAAGTAGGTAGTCGCGGAAGCAGAAGCCTGGAGGGTCATCACCATCTGGTTGGCATTGCCTGGCACTTGTACGGCCGTTTCATAGCGTTGCCAGCCCTCGATCATATTGCCGGAGGGGGACAAGGTATATACCACGGAGTCCCCCGAAGATTCCCTCAGGATGATGGTGATGTGATCGCTGGTGTATTGCTGGCAGGCGCACGAATCGTTTTCCTTCACCCAGGCGCTGAACAACATCTTCTGCCCTGCATAGGGTTCGAAGGGAGGAAGCAGGGTGCTGGACGCCGCCTTGATCCCGTCGAACAAAGTACCCATGCTGGTCGTGTCGGTCAACGTAACGCCGGGGCTGCCCGGCGCAGCTTGAATGGGCACATCCATGATCACGGCCGCGGCCTTGGGTACGCGCAGGCTGTAAATCCCCGTATGTGCCGCAGAATCGCTGATATAGCTGGCGTAGGGCGTGAAATCGAAGGGCCTGGGCACCGTACAACCGGTATCGCAGGTATTGGCAATGAAACCATAATCCTCGAAGCCTTCAAAAGCGGTCTCCTGGTAGGGACTGTTTTGCGTAACGGCGGTGGGTAGGGTTTCCCCGTATCCATACAGGCCTGAGTTGTATCTGCCCAGTGGGTCCTTATTTTCGATTTCGAAGCCCTTCCGGTTATACAAGGTGGTCTGGGTGTTCCATACCCACCGGCTGGAATCGGAGGAGGGGAACCAGACCCCCGATTGCAGGGTCCAGAAAGGCATAAACCCGCTGATGGTCCCGTTTACCCTGATATTGGTGGCCGCAGTTGGATCGGATTCCTTCCGGCGCGTATAATACACATAATTGGCCAGGGGCCTGTTATCTCCAAGGATGCCGTAATGATAAGGATTGACCAAGGTATCCGTGATGCTGCTGAAACAGGACCTCCCGACTACGCGGGTGCAGGACATGGTCGACCGGTAGCTCAGGTAAGCCCCCGCCGTATCGGCCCAGGCTCCCGGCAGGACGTAAGTCACCTGGATGACGGGCCACTTGGCGGTATCGGGGTCTCGCTGGGAATAGAAGGTCGCGTAGTAATTGGAATAGCCCGACAGGAGGTAAGGAGGAACCCCGACCGGATTGACCCATGGTGCCTTCCAGGCATGGAGGTTCCCCGATCCCTGGGTCAGGATGAAATTATCGGAGTTATAGGTCCCCAACCCTCCTTGCCCGACATAACCGCTGATGTAGGGAGTGATATTGACCGTATCGTTCTGGAAGGGGCTCAGGTTGGCGATGGTCGTATACCAGGGGCTATTGAAGGCTTGGTAAAGTAAGGTATCGTACGGATAATATGGAAACCATCCCTGGGGAGGCGACACGGCCAAAGCGAGTGAGTCGGTGGGGTTCACAGAATTGGCGCTGTCCAGAAAGGGAGGATAATGCCCTGACGAATCGGCTTGAAGGATCATCTTGGCGGACAGGATGTTGGCATAAGTGGGGATGACGCTCAGGAGCTGGTTGAATTGCAGCACGGACAAGGCATTTCTTTGTGCCCCCAGCAAGGAAAGGTTGTTTTCGGTCAGCAGGTCCCTGGAGGTATCATCCACGCCCAGCAAGGTATCCTGATAGAATGGACAGTCACCCATTGAAGTGAAAAGGTTGACCGAAAAACTGGGAGTCAGGGTGACCGTCACCGTATCAGGCGCGCCCATGGTCAGGCCAGGGTTCTTAAACCAGGCTGTCCCCGAGGAATCGCAGAAGTTGCTCGTCAGGGAGTACAAGGGCAAAGCGTATCCCGAAGCGCTAAGCAGGTCGACCACGTCATTGCCTATTGCGATTTCATACTTGGAGGCCAACGTATCGAAGGTCAGGGCATAAAAGGAATTGTAGTAGTTTGATTCCAGGATAGGGCATGTTGAGGTATCTATGTGGGCTCCGGCGCCGTTGGCCGCGGCAATCAGTGAAGCGACGGTTGTGTGAAATGCTTTGGGAATGAATAGGGCCCTGTGACTGATCAGGTAACTGATCAGGGGTTGCAGGCAACTGCAGCTTTCCTGTTGAGCGGCGGCGCTGTCCTGATTGGTCGCGACGCAGGTGGTGGTGACATTGGATCGGTGCTTGTCTTCCACCTGCCAGATCTGCTGGAGGAGGTTGGCGGAGGCATTCACCACCTCCTTATTCGAATCCAACTGGAGTTGATACGTCCCCGAGTTGTACACCAACGGGTTGACCAGGGACTCGACAGCACCCAGGCTCCCGTTGATGTTCCGGTGTCCCGACCGGGTAACCATCAACGTCACCTCATTCCCCGAGAATGGATTTCCATAATTGTTTACCAGGAACAAGGCAGGAGGCCCTCCATGCTCGATATTAGTGTCAACGACAGTTAGGTTGAATGCATCCGGAAAAGTCGCTACAAAATTGGTGTCTCCATAAGGAATCAATGGATGGCTATAAGCCAGTATTTCGTCACCGCCTGTCAAATAAGTGGAATCGGGTTGGGTAAGGCCTGCAGTGATCTTCCCATTGGCAATAGTCAGGTTAGTCAGGACGGCGCCGATATTTTGGTAAGCCGGACCCATGCCCTTATACGCCCAATGAGTGGGATATGAAAAGTTGTAGACCGGATCATTGAATTCGTTTTGGGTCCTGGTCAATACTGGATCTCCCGTCTCCGCGTCGTAAAGCAGGTTTTTTGTAGAAATCTGGCTGCCTTTGTCGATATGGACCACGCTATCCAGGATACCGTACCGGGTAATTACCTTGGTCATGGCGGCGGACCGGAAACGGGTCGTTTCATGCTGGAAGAGGTTGAGTAAGGTGGGTACGGCCAGGGGCCAGACACCGGCCAGGAACAGATCGGTATTGACATTCAGGTTTCCTCCTGTGATACTGGTCGTCTGCTCCCGCATATCCGTCATGATTTCCGCGTCTTTCCCCACCGTCGCCGCAGTATCTATATTGCCCAGGGGGTCGATGGTCATGACGGTATTGCAAAGCTTTTTGGATGCGGCGCTTTGGTTGACCACCTTGTAGAAGTATTCCGTATAGTTGATGGGATGCAGCGAATCGGTTTCCGCATAAGAAGCCTCCGTGCGTGGTTTTCCGTTCATATCGTTCAACTCCACCTTAAAGCCCTGCGATAGGGTCAGGTAGTTCATGGCGTTGATGCGTAGGAAATTATTGAGCAAAGGTTTGTAGCGCTTCTTGGAATTGTTGTCCAGAACAGACCAATCCCAGGAAGTGGGAAAATCATAGGTGGTGTAAAAGGTACTTTCGGCATACCCATTGGCCGAGCGCGTTCCCGTCGTATGGATGGAACGGATACGCACCTGCCGGTAACCGACCGAAGCGCCGGGATAAAAGGATTCCCCCAAGGGTTCTTCGGTGTACAAAGTGGCTGCAGGTGCCAACACGGATGCCCGGTCCACATATTCGATGGGCAGATGGAAGGGGTTTTCCTCCCCTCCTATATTTGGCTCCCAGGAGGCGACACCGCTGCTTATGGAAAGCGAATCCCCGTTCACCACCTGGGTCATGGTATAGTCGTAGGTTTGTCCATAGACCGTTTGCTTCTGGCCGGTCATGGTGTTCCAGCTATCGTAGATCAAGATGCTTTTGACCCTAAGGCCCCCCCCGTATTTTTTGTAGGTGGGGCAATCCAGGCGGGCAAAGGACCGCGTGGTGTCAATGACATTGACCCAGTTTTGCAGGCGGGCAGTATTTGAAAACCCGTTCAGCAGGTCCACTATATTGCCTACCTCGGATACCAGGATCTCTGCCACGGCTTTCACATCCAGGTTGTCGTTGACTTGCGAGCCCGGGTAGGCTTTGGATGGGAGGTTCAGCCTTAGGAAATTGATGGCGGTTTGGGCCAGGGGACTCAGGTTTCCGTCTCCGCTTGCGGACTTATTGACCCCTTTCATTCGAACCCATATAACAGTGGGATCTGAGGTCGTGCCGTACCACCCTCCTCCGGTCGTGTCCAGGTCCGCATAGCATGGAATATATTCCGACCCCGTTCCGAATTCATCGGTATTGGGCATGGGCACATAGAGGCGGAAATACATCTTTCCGATTCCGTCCAGGTACCTTGCGTACAGATCGGATAATGAGGCCGGTTGATAGGGCACCCGGATATACGCATAGAGGTTATCCCCCAGCACCCCGTACATATTACGGACCATATGGCCGGAGCCATCGGTACCGAAACCGATGACATTACACATCTGCGTTGACCTGAGGTTCTGTGTGTAGGCATAGTCGTCACTTTCGTAATTGACCTTGATGGCTCCTCCTGAGGGCAGTTGGATGGAGTCCAGCATCCAGGCCCCTGCATTGTAGGCCGCAGTGGTGCTGTCCTGGAGCGCATAGGGATATTCTGCGTTGTTTATAGGGTTTCCCGTCGTAGCATCGGGATTTGTGGCCGGATCCTTGTACGTTCCCCATTTATCCGTCATGTTGGTGTTGTACATCGGATTGTTGGGGTGGTAGATGAAGACATAAGGGTTCAAGGTTCCCTTATTGTTGCCGTTATAGGAAAACCAAATCTGCTTCAAGGTGAGTTTTCCCGAATCGTTGACGGGCCGGTTGATGCCCCGGCATAGCTCGTAATCGTACACGAAGTGGACCGTCTTGATGGGGATGGCATTGGCGCCGTGGGCCAGGAAATCCGCCTTGGAATACAAGTCGATTTGTTTCAGGCACATGGCTTTGCTGGAGTCGACCTTGTTTCCCTGTTCGTTGGCCGCCAGCAGGTCGCTTCGGTGCTGGAGGGTGAAGGTGGCGATCATGGTCTTGGACTCGATGGAGTTCAGGTACCACAATTCTTTTGTACCGTAGATATAATGCGCCTTGTCATCCCTGTTGTAGCTGCGCAGCCCTTCGTTATAATTGGCGCTGTCAGCGATATAGGGAGCCCTCCAACCGAAAGGATTGGCGATACCGCTGACCTTAGTGTAATTGAAGCGCACGGCGTCTCCAATATCGTCATCGCTGATGCCGTCGCCGGTAACATCCACATAATCGGGGGACAGGATTCCGGTGAGCAGGAAGGAATGCGCATAGGCGGGCAGTTCTTCCCGGGAATAATATCCATCCTGCCCGTTGCTATTCAGCGTGGAATTGTCTCGTGTACTGTCGTACCAAACAAGTCCGTGCTGCAGGTCATAGCCTTGTGCGGGGATTGAAAACGATACATCTTTTTGGGAAAGGTTGTACACGGGAATACCATATACATAGCGCCTTCCGTCAGCGTTGAGGACGTCGATTTCCGAAAGGTGGTTGGGCTTCCTGAAGGTATTGACCCTTTCTTCCTGGGTGACGATGGGATTGATCTGGGACGTGTCGTTGGCCAGGGGTGGAAACAGGTACCTTCCGGGGATATGGTATTCGTCGTGGTTGACTCCAAGGAAGTAATGGTTATACGGGAGCCTCCACATCAACATCGCCAGGTTATCCCCTCCAGCCTGGTAATATTCCATGCGGATACTATATATTTTCCCGGCCACCAGGTTTACATTAGCTGTGTCCGTGTGCGTAGCGTGGTTGGTCCAGTTACTGATGATCAGGGTATCGTTCAGCCAAAGCCGCACCCCATCGTCACTGATGATACCAATTCCATAGGACCCCGATACGGGCGCCATTAAACGGCCTAGCCAGCGAACGGAATAATTTCCGGCGCCAAAACTTATGTCCGACACATTCCTGGCGAAAATTTCTCCAACCGGCGTATTAAAAGGATTAGCGCTCGACCAGTTGAACCATACAATACTATCATTCCTGATATGAACCGGAGTACCCGACAGGTCCATTGATTTATAGTAATACCCGGTAAGGCCCGTCCCGGGTGTATCGGTATCCGGTGTGGAATCGTTCACGCAATACCTGAGTCCGAACTGGTTGACCCCGTAGTGGTAAATATACTTGTCCAACCCCGCGACAGCCGCCTGGGAGGCGGTCAGGTAGGAAATCACCTGGGAGCGCTTATCCCGGCTGGTCCGGATCGCATTGGAGGAATTGAGGGTGTCCGTTCCCGTTGGTTTCTGACCCCTTGAACGGGCCAGGTAATCAGTAGCAATTATGGAAGGGCCGCTGTTTCCCGGCTGATACAATACCGGGGTCACGACGTCATCACATCCCATGGCATTGTAAAAGGACTTGGTATTAGTAGCTTTTTCCCCTGGATTCCGGAAATAGGCGCTTTCA
>CAZJDB010000197.1:0-2636 GCA_964544695.1 uncultured Chitinophagaceae bacterium | reverse complement strand
TAGGGCCGTTTTTCGCATGCCCCCAAAAATAGCCATTAATGATGCATTAGCAACAAAGCGAGAATAAAAAAGCAACTGACGATGACCCCCACCAGGATGGCTTGCTTCATGTCCCGTTGCCCGCGGGAAGGATAAAACAGGGGGTATTCCGTTTCCGAACGTATATCGGCGAGGATTTTTCTTTCTTCTTCAAGGAGGAGGGCTTCAGGGAATTGGGGCGTCCGTCCCTTGGTATCGGAGAGCCATTCTTCCACCTGCTGCACGACGTCCGTGTTGGCTTTGCCCTCCAGGTAGAGGTCAAGTTTGTGTTTCAGGTGCCTTTTTTGCATGGGTACTTTCTTAGTGATTTCTACTGAGGAGCATCTTGGGTTTGTGCCAGATTTCGGCGGCTGCGGAAATCCAATTTTTCAATGCGGAC
The DNA here is from genome assembly GCA_964544695.1 of uncultured Chitinophagaceae bacterium. GTDB lineage: Bacteria > Bacteroidota > Bacteroidia > Chitinophagales > Chitinophagaceae > Dinghuibacter. Next base: position 2,218 of record CAZJDB010000197.1, on the reverse strand, counting down.
CTATCTCCATTTCGTTGCATCAGGACCGAAAAAGCAGTTTCCCGGGCTTCCTCCGCCTCGAAGGCAAAGGGCTCGGCGGGCATTTCCGGTTGCTCCCCCCCGAAGTAGGGCAGCACGTAGCCGTCTATCCACTGGGCCTGTGAAATGCTGCTCAGGCGGTGATGTAGTTGCTGGACTACGGCAACGCGTACTTTCTGATACAACAGTACGGGCAGGGAAATGTCGACAGGGATCTGATAGCGTTCACTCCAGATTTCAGCAAATACAAGCATTACAACTCTTCGGGCGTCCTCCCTGGAATACAATTTTTTCAGGGCGTAGAAGTAAACCATTCTCCAGTGTCGGTGATACAATTCCTCGAAGCAAACGGTGTCATCAGAGCGTAACCTGTCCAAAAGATCAATATCCGTGTACAATTTTTCTTGCATAGGTCATAGGTTTCATTAGCAATAACGAGAAAACCGTTCCAATTGGTTTCCCGGACGGATCAAATCCTTAACAATTTAGTCAATAAAGAGCAGAAAAACGCTGCATGATCGCCCTAAAATGGGGTCTAATTTACAGTTCGGTGGATATCTTTTAGTGTGCCCATTTCAGGCACACGGGGCTGTCAATATGGACCTGCTCACCGGTCGGCGTCAGCAGCCCCGTTTCCATGTTGCGCCTGAAGATCACGACATTGTTACTATCCTGGTTGGCCACCAACAAAAAATGGCCTTCGGGGGTTATGACAAAATTGCGGGGTTTCGCGCCCAACACGTCCTGAAAGCCCACGAGTTTAAGCTTTCCGCTGCCCATATGAACGGAATAAATAGCCAGGTTATTCGTAATGCCCCGGTTGGATGCGTAGAGGAATTTTCCATCGGGAGAAAGGTGGATATCCGCGCTTCCTTTGTCCGAACTGGTATCTTTCATGACACTTGGAATGCGCTGAATGGGGACAAATTTCCCCTTATTGTAGCCGAACACTTCCACTTCCCCGGATAATTCCTCGATGAGGTATAGGAAGCGGTGATCGGGGCTGAAGTCGATGTGCCTGGGGCCGCTGCCGGGTTTTATGCCGATATAGGGCGGCGTTGCCGATGTCAGGGGCTCTTGATCGTCGGGACGGAAGTTGTAGACGAATACTTTATCCAGACCCAGGTCGGGGGAAACGAGGTAGTGCTGATCCGGGGTCAGGACCACGGAATGCACGTGGGGACTCTCCTGTCTCCTGGGGTTGCTTCCCTTACCCTCGTGTTGTATGGTTTGGACGGCGGGTCCCAGGGAACCGTCACCTGCTATGGGGAAAGCGGCGAGGCTGCCGCCACCGTAGTTGGCGACAAAGACCCATCTTCCCGTGGTATCTTCCGAAACATAACAGGGATTATCGCCTCCGCTGGGTTGTTTGTTGAGGAAGTGTAATGTACCTTTTACGCTGTCCCAACTGTAGGCGCAGACCTGGCCGGGATCCTTCCCGCCCGTTTCGTTGGCCGCGTAGACGAAGCGCGCGTCCGGTGAAAGGACAAGGTAGGAAAGGTTCACCCCGCTGTCGGTTACGCTGACGGGTTTGGCGGTTCCGCTTGCTTCGTCGAAGTGGTAAACGTAGATGCCTTTACTGGTCCCCTTGGTATAGGTACCGATGAAGAGGTAGTATTGCTGGGCGTTTGTCCCCAGTGTCAAGAGTAGTAGGATGGGGCCTAGGATGCGTCGCATGCGCGGTGATTTCTGCAATGATCGTCAATTTTCCTGTAGTTTTGGAGACAACTGTATGAGATATGGCATTTGGCTACTCCATCAATCCTTTTTCCCGGCGCAATGACGACACGGGGTTCGGTTCCAATGCGAATAGTTATGGGGGGCGCTTCATCAACAAGGATGGATCCTTCAACCTGAGAAAGGTCGGGCAGCCCTTCTGGAAAAGAACGAGCGTGTATTATTTCATGCTCAATATGCCCGCCTGGAAGTTCGGTGCGGTGATCCTGGCGGGGTATTTCATCACCAACATGTTCTTTACGGGACTGTACTATCTCGCCGGACCCAGTGGGTTGATCGGGGTGGAGGGACACCATGGCTGGCAACGCTTCCTGGATGTTTTCTTTTTCAGCACCGAGACCTTCACTACGGTGGGGTACGGCAGGGTCAATCCCCTCAGCACCGGCGTCAACTCCGTGGCGTCCTTCGAATCCCTTTGCGGATTATTGGCATTGGCCCTGGCGACGGGTCTCATTTTTGGCCG
>CAZJDB010000196.1:0-11669 GCA_964544695.1 uncultured Chitinophagaceae bacterium | reverse complement strand
ACTTACTGGACGGCGGCATTCCCACCATATACGACCATCCATGGCCGGGCTTTACTCCCGACCTGATCAGCATCATCCTCGTCGTGGCCACCCAGGCGCGGGGGAGCGTCCTGATCCACCAGAAGATGTTCGAAAGCCGCCTGTTCTTTACGGATAAGCTCATGGACATGGGTGCCCAAATCATCCTCTGCGACCCCCATAGGGCCGCCGTCATCGGCCTGGGCAGGCAAAAGCGCCTCCGGGGCATCACCATGAGCAGCCCCGATATACGCGCCGGGGTTGCCCTTCTGATCGCCGCGCTGAGCGCGGAAGGGAAAAGCACGATACAAAATATCGAGCAGATAGACAGGGGGTATCAGTACATTGACGAACGCCTTCGTTTATTGGGGGCCGAGATTCGGCGGGTCTGACGGCCCAGCGGCGACGCCCCAGCGGCGCTCTTTGGGGCTTTTCGGGCCGTCCACCCAACGTTTCCCATCTTTTATTCGTTATATTGGTAAAAAGGCCGCTCGCCAAGATTTGCATCCGGGACAGATCGATGAATGGATAGAGGGGTGCCGGAGGGACGACAGAAGGTCCCAGGAATCGCTCTACAAGCACTTCTATCCTGCTTTATACAGGATATGTCAGCGCTATTGCCCGGACGATATGGAAACCATGTCCGTGCTCAATGACGGATTTCTGAAGGTATTCACCAAGATCCATAAATACAATGCTAACCTGGGGGCTATAGAGGCCTGGATAAAGACCGTGATCACGCACACCGCCATCGATCACGTTCGGAGTCGCAACCGAAAGGCCTTCCAGGTCGTACATATCGAAAACATGGGTGACATCCCCGAAGCGGAAGTCCCCCTGCCCGATCTCGACCCTGGAATCCTGTTGCAGGGTATACGGTGTCTGCCCCAGACGACCAGAGCTGTCTTGAATATGCACCTTTTCGATGCCTTTTCCCATAAGCAGATCGCTTCCGTCCTGGGAATCAGTGAGAGCACTTCCCGCTGGCACCTTACGGAGGCCCGAAAGAAACTAAAACAATACTTCTCGGAAAGCGTGCCCCTGGTGGACGTTCCCAAGAAAAAAAATATGTATTCATGAAGGACGAATTGTTTGACCACTTAAAGCATAAGTTATCCGAGACGGAAATCCCCGGCCCGGATCAGGGTTGGCTGCACATGCGGGCTTTGCTGGAGGCGAATGCGCCTGCAAGGCCCGTCTCTTTTCCGCGTGTATGGTACGCGGCCGCTGCCTGCCTGGCGTTGGCGGCTGGTGCATGGGCGCTGATTCACTATTCGGCCGCTTTCAAGTCCGGGGGGCAGGCGGTTGTTGCGCCGGCAATTCATGGGGCGGCCTTGCAGGCCCCGGCGACCACCGCGGCGGCCGCGGGCGCGACATCTGCCGCGGCAGCGCGTGCAACATCAGCGGGCGTGGGCGTGACGACGAGCACGGGCGTGACGACCAGCGCAGGCCCGGTGAGGAATCATGCGACGGCGAACCCTGCGGTAACGGATGGGCTGCCGACAACCGCAGGCACAACCCCGACGACAGCGGCGACGGGCCCGACGGAGGTTACTTCGGATGCCGGAATCGCCCTTTCCACCGCAAAAGGTGGCTTCAATCTCCTGGACAAACCCCAATCCCCTCCCCTGGCCACTGAATATAAAACAATAAGGCCCGCCGTCGGGCCCGTACATCCGGCCCATCATTCGCGGTGGAATTTTGAATTTGGGCTGGGCGCCAATTTCCCGGGAAGTTTCCGATTCGTTACCATCAACGGTAAGAAAAAATGGGAAGCGGGCGTCTATCCCGAGGTGAATGTATTGTATCGTCTGAACTCCCGGCTCAATCTGACAGCCGGGCTGGCCGCCCCTTCGCCGGTATCGTATTCCAAGACCCTCACGAATACGAGCCTGGAAACCGCGACGAATCCCGGACAGACTTACACCCAAAGCACCCGGATAGGCCGTTTGCTTTACGCGGACCTGCCGCTGGGGCTGAGTTGGATGGCCATTAAACACGTCAGCCTCGACGGTGGAATTCAATTTTCGCGCCTCTTGTCAAAACAATACGACACCCGTTCCAGTAAGGTAAATACACAGGGATTCACACCCTACGTTTTAGGTAACGCCGGTACGCCGCCGGTAGTGGAATATTCCGACGGGCAAGTGTTGAAAACGGATGCCCGGTACCAGTTGGGCGCCGCTTTCCACTGGAGGCGCCTAAGCGCGGGGGTGCAATACCAAAGCGGCCTGTTGCGCACGTATAATATCAGCGACGGACAGGGTAACAGCATCGAGAATCATACGAGCATCGCCAGGATGAGGATCATGTATAGTTTGAGGTAAAGCGCGCATTTTTTGCGTTCTTTGCAGCATCATGGATATGCGCACCCTGCAACCAATTATTATTTTTACCGCCCCATCGGGTGCCGGAAAAACGTCCATCGTCAGATACCTCCTCCGGAAAATCCCCCTGCTGAGCTTTTCCGTATCGGCGGCAACCCGCTCTCCGCGCGAGGAAGAGGTGAACGGCAAGGACTATTATTTCATGCCCCTGTCCGAGTTCCAGCAAAAGATCCAGGAAAATGACTTTGCCGAATGGGAAATGGTCTATGAGGGGAAGTATTACGGGACGCTGAGGTCCGAACTGGAACGCATCTGGGATTCGAACAAGGTCCCGGTGCTCGACGTAGACGTGAAGGGCGCCATCCACGTTCAACAACAATATCCGGCCCACACGCTTTCCGTGTTCGTGCAACCTCCCGGAATTGCCGAGCTCAAGAAAAGACTGGAAAGCAGGGGAACCGAAACCAAGGAAACCCTCGAGACGCGTCTCAATAAGGCGGAGTACGAACTATCTTTCAGCCGGCACTTCAAAACCGTCATCGAAAACAAGGAACTTTCGCAGGCCTGTGATGAAGCGGAGTCTGTGGTCATGGCCTTCCTGCGTGGCTTACGCCTCGTTTGACAATCCGCCGGAAATGGATTATTTTTAGCGCATGGATGTATCCAGTCTAATTGGAATTGTCATAACACTTTTGCTAACCGGGTTTTTTGCAGGAATAGAAACTGCCTTTTCCTCCGCCAATAAGCTTTCCATTGAATTAAAGAAAAAACAAGGCCTCGGCAGCGGCCGTATCCTTTCCAAGTTCCTGGAATCCCCGGCCAGACTGGTGGGCACCATTGTAATTGGCCTCAGCATCATCCTGGTCATTTACACCCTGTTGATGGACCGCTTCTTTGTCCCGATCTGGAAGCTTTTCCCTGGCATCACGCATTATGCCTACGCAAAGCTGCTGATCGAATCCCTCTTGACCGCCCTGCTTTTCCTGATCTTCGAATTCCTGTTCAGGTCCTTGTTCCGGGCCAAAAAGGACTATCTCCTTCCCTTCTTCGCCCGGACGCTCAAGTTCTTCTATACCATCTTGTTCCCGGTAGCCGCGTTCTTCGTGTACTTGTCAGAGTGGGTGCTCAAATACCTGTTTGACGTCCGCACCATTGAAAACAAAGACCTGTTCAACCGGGTAGACCTGGATCACTTCCTGCAGCAGCGGGAGCAATTGGATGAAGTACCTAACCAGGAACTAAATAAAGAGCTGTTCGAAAACGCCCTGTCGTTACCCAACATGCGCGTCAGGCAATGCCTGGTCCCCCGAAAGGAAGTGGAAGGGGTGGAAAAAAGTACGCCCATCGGGGAGGTCCGTCGAAAATTCATCGAAACCCAACTCAGCAAGCTGGTGGTATATGACCAGAATATCGACAATATCCAGGGATACATCCACCAGCTTGACCTGTTCAAGGATCCCCGGGACATCAACTCGGTCCTGTTGCCCATCCCCGCCGTTCCGGAAACCATGAGCGTGACCGACCTGATCAATAAATTTACCCTGGAGCGGAAAAGCATCGCCTGGGTGGTGGACGAGTTCGGAGGGACCTCCGGCATCGTAACCATGGAAGACCTCCTGGAAGAAATTTTCGGGGAAATAGAAGACGAGTATGATACCGAGGAGTTCGTAGACAAACAGATATCGGAGGACGAATACGTCTTTTCCGGAAGGCTTGAACTGGATTATCTCCGCGAAAAATATAACCTCGATTTTCCCGAAACGGAATCGGAAACCTTATCGGGGTATATTATCAACAAATATGAAACCATCCCCAAGCCGAAGGAACGCATCATTATCGACAATTACGAGTTCGACATCCTGCAGGTAAGCGATACGCGCATCGAGATGGTGAAGCTGAAGGTGCTCAAATAGCCGCCCTGCGGCGCTGCGGCCAGGGCCCTTGCGGGCGCCGCGGTCAGGGCCGCTTGGGGGCGCCGCGTTACACAAAAAGATCAGGCGCCAGGGGCTTTGAAGGGTCGACCGCGTACTTCGTAAAATCAGTGACCCCTTCGGCGGCCAATACTTCCTCATCGATAAAATGATTCCCCGTGCAGGTTGCGGAAGGCCGGCGCAAAATCGCATAGGCCGCATCCGCCACCATCTGCGGCGTCCGGCTCATCGACGCCAGCGCTTCACCTCCTAAAAGGTTGATGACCGCCGCGGTGGCGATCGTGGTCCTCGGCCAAAGGGTATTGGAAGCGATCCGGTCGCCGGCCAGTTCGGCGGCAAGACCCAGGGCCACCATGCTCATCCCATATTTACTGAGGGTATAGCCCACATGGGCCCCCAACCAGCGGGGGTCGAGGTTGATGGGTGGGGACAGTGTAAGGATATGAGGATTCAAACCGCGCCGCAGGTGTGGAATGCAGGCCTTGCTCACCAGGAAGGTGCCGCGCACATTGATTTGCTGCATCAGGTCGAATCGTTTGGATTCCAATTGCTCCGTATGGCTGAGGTTGATGGCGCTGGCGTTGTTGATCAGGATGTCGATCCCCCCGAAGTGCGATATGGCCGCGGCTACAGCGCGGTTGATCTGGTCCTCGTCGCGGATGTCGCAAACGAGGGGCAGGGCTTCTCCGCCCGCCCGGGTGACTTCTTCGGCGGCAGTATAGATCGTCCCATCCAGCTTTGGATGCGGCACCTCGGTTTTAGAGGCGATGACAATGCGGGCGCCGTCGGCTGCCAGCGCGAGGGCTATCGCTTTTCCAATGCCGCGGCTGGCGCCGGTGATGAAGACCGTTTTTTTTGCGAATGACATAGTTTGGAGTGGGTTTACCATTTTTCATTTTCAGGTATATCGCGATCGGGCATCCGGTAGCGCTTTCGCGAAAGGATGATTTGCTCCACGCGCTCCAGGATCAGTAGGGCCATGAGGCGCCCCGGCTCGGTGCCACCGGATTCCTTCAGCAAATACCTCAGCTTTTGCTCCGAGACGTCCACCCGATACAAGAGTTGGATGAGACCGGGAAAGTCGTCCTTCAAAAGGATATTGCAATATCCAGTGAGCCAGACCAGGAGTTCTTCCCCAGTCTGGACCATGGGCAATGGCGTGGTTTCCCGCAGCCAGGCCGCTATATCGCTGTCATACTGCATATCCATACCGTTCCATGACACCCAGCCCGAACAAAGCGAAATCGTACTTCACGGGATCCGCAGGGTCGAAGGACCTCAGGTTCTCCGTCAATTCCAGGGCCGCTTTCCAATCGACGACGGGCCTTTGCATCAGGCCCAGATACCTGGCCACCCTCGCCACGTGCAAGTCCACCGGACAAATCAGGTCGGCCGCCGACAAGCGCCGCCATAGCCCGAAATCGACCCCTTTCCCATCGTTTCTGACCATCCAGCGCAAAAACATATTGAGCCTTTTGCAGGAAGCATTTTTTTCGGGCGCGGCGATGTGTTTGCGGGTGCGGTCGGGAACGTCTTCCAGAGAAAAAAAAGTGTGGTAGAAGCCGTTCAGGGCAGTCTCAGCGCCACGACCTGCAAGGAACGCCTCTTCCAGCGAATTATGCCGTGCATAAAACCACGCGAAGAACTCGATGAAATACAACAAATCCGTCGTATTGAACGTCCGGTGGCGGAAAGATTCAAACCGACGAAGATCAGCAGGACGGTGCCCAAGAATGAACTGATAAGGCGCATTGTCCATCAGTTCCATCAACGCCGAAGCCTTTGCGACAATGACCCGCCTGCCGCCCCATGCGAATATGGCGGCGAAGAAAGCGGATATCTCGATATCCTGCAAAAGGGTAAAGCGATGTGGGATGGAAATGGGGTCGTCGGCAATGAAGTCCGGCCCGTTGAAGGCATCCACCTTGTCATCCAGGAATTTTTTCAAATCATGCATGTGCTTATCCTATAGCGCTGTCCAGGTCCTCGATCAGGTCATCCACGTGCTCTATTCCCACGCTGAGGCGGACCAGGGAATCCACCAGGCCGTTTTTCACGCGCTCTTCCCGGGGAATGGAGGCATGGGTCATGGAGGCAGGGTGTCCGATCAGGGATTCCACTCCTCCCAGGGATTCGGCTAGTGAAAACAGGTGGGTGCCGCTAAGCACTTTGTAGGCAGCTTCCATGCGGTCATCCTTCAGGGTAAAGCTCATCATGCCCCCGAAGTCGCGCATCTGGCGCCGGGCTACCGCGTACCCCGGGCTGTCTTCGAAGCCGCACCAATGGACGCGGTCGACCTTGGGATGCTCCCTTAAGAAACGGGCTATCTGCCTGCCGTTTTCACAATGGCGCTGCATGCGTACGTGAAGGGTCTTCAGTCCCCTCAGGACCAGGAAACAGTCCTGGGGTCCCGGAACGCCTCCGCAACTGTTCTGGAGAAAGCGCAGGCGCTCCTCGAGTCCGGGATCATTGCCGATGATGCAACCATGAACTACATCGCTGTGTCCTCCCAGGTATTTGGTCGCGGAATGCACGACCAGGTCGGCTCCCCAATCCAGCGGGTTTTGCAGGTAGGGAGAGGCGAACGTATTGTCCACGGCAAATAACGCCCCGGCGGAATGCGCGATTTCTGAAACCGCGGCCAGGTCCGTTATGGTCATCATGGGATTGGTGGGTGTTTCCGTCCAGATGAGGCGTGTGCGCGGACTAATACGGGCGACGATGTTCTCCACGTTTTGCATATCCACGAAGTGGAAGCCTATTCCGTATTTCTCGAAAACCTTGGTGAATATCCGGTACGTGCCTCCGTACATATCACCTCCCGAAATGACTTCATCACCTGGCTCCAGCAATTTCAGAACGCTGTCCGTTGCCGCCATGCCGCTTGCAAAGGACAAGCCCCAGGCGCCTCCTTCGAGGGCGGCAAGGGCCAGTTGAAGGGCGTCCCTGGTCGGATTCTGGGTGCGGGCATATTCATATCCCTTGTTCTGGCCGGGCGCGGCCTGCACATAGGTGGATGTCTGATAAATGGGTGTCATGATGGCTCCGGTAGTAGGATCCGGAACGACGCCTGCGTGAATCATCTTTGTTTCCAGTCTCATAATCACAAAAGTATCTCTTCCCGCGCATAGGCTTCCAATTCGGGAAAAAAAACGCGGTAGCTTTCCCTGAGCTCCTCGTAATGATCCTCGAAACAAGCATACACGGGGGCGCCGTCAGGCAGGTATTTCGCCCTGCGGACCATTCCTTCCAAGCTTCGGCGGATCCCCTCCTTATGCGCATACCCGCTCAGCCAGTCCTGGGACTCCATATACTGGAACATGCGCAGAAAGTCCGGAGGGAGTGGGAAAGTTTCCCGGCGCAAAATTCCGTAGACGTTCCGGGAGAAGGTCGCCAGCGAAGACGGCGTAAATCTGACGGGGTCGGTCGCCAGGAAGTGATCGTATACAATATCCAGGAAGACGCCGCTGTACCGGCCCGCGGCGGGCGCCAGGTATTGCCTGGCCGAAAAGCCTACGGGGTGGGCATCGGTAAACAAATCGATCTTTCGATGCAGGTGAATCCCTTTTTGAATTCCCGGGGGGTATCGCTCCCAGCCACGACCCTTCACGTAATCGCTGACCATATTGCCCACCAGGACATCATCCGAACCGAAAGACAAATATGCGTGGGCCAGGTAGTTCATACCTGTAATTTACAAAGGCGTATCCACAAGACAATTTCTGATCTTCCGAGGGGCATCCATCCCATCTACGAAATCCATCGTTGTAGTTTAACACAAGATTAACCCTGCCTTAGTAACAAAGTAATATTCGGCTGTAACCCTCGCCAGCAAGCATTTCCAGCACTACGTAACGAGCCCGTGCACCAAACTCCGTTGGAAATACTTATCGAGACATAGCACAATGACAACCTGCTGTACCATTTATCCATTTGGATGAAAGCAAAACATAACCTTTGTTCCTGTATTAAACTACATAGCCATGTTTACAATGTTTCATCTTAAAAGGATGGGCGTCGGCCTGCTCCTGGCCGCCACCCTAAGTACTGGCGCATTCGCCTCCGATCCTAACACCAATAAGGATGTTAGTGAGCGCGCCAAAAAGACCTTCGTCAAGACATTCCCCAAGGCGGAGGATATCAATTGGACAGAAAGCAAGAACGGAGACCTCTATACGGCCTATTTCTGGCTGTATGACGTCAAAACCGTTGCCAATTTCGACAAGGACGGTACCCTGATCAGCGTGCTGAGGTACTACAAAGAGGACCATCTTCCCCTGACGGTGCTTGCCTTGATCAAGTCCAAGTACGACGCTCAAACGGTTGCCGGCGTGACCGAGTATTCCAAGAACCAGAACGAGGACGTAGCCTACTACGTCAAGCTGGAGGATGCTACGCACTGGTACACCGTGAAGGTCGTCGGAAATCAAATGGAAGAAACGGAGAAGCTGGATAAGCAATAGCTCCCGACGGCGCGCCGCCGCGTTGCACGGGCTCCGGCCGGCCGTGCATCGGCCCGGATTTCCAGTTTAACACGACCTTAACCCGCCCAGGTTAAACCCGCTAAAACCCTTTATAACAAAGGGTTTTTTTGTTTTTAGTCGGGTATCCTGCCAAACAATTGGCCACTCGTTGGCCCTATGATACCATTTGTCCGCAAGTGAAGGATAGGCACCCGAGCTTTGTATCAAAATCAAAAACCATGACAAGCAAAATCATTCGTCGCGCAATGGGTATGGGGGCCGTCGTTGCTCTCAGCGCGCTCAGTACAGCAGCCCTGGCCGCAAAGCCGGTCTCTCCCGATGTGCCTTCCGAGGCTGCAGCCACCGTAACGGCGGATTTCCCCAGTGCCCATAACCTTCACTGGGCTGGTGAGGGTGAAGTATATACCGCCTATTTCACGGAGTACCGGATCCGGACCATTGCCAATGTGGATGCGGACGGCCAGTTACTCAGCGTATTGAAATATTACGGGCCTGCACGTCTGCCGGAGAAGGTAAGGGAACGCCTGGACAACAAGTATCCCGATAGGACGATCAAAAGTGTGACCGAGTATGACGTTAACTCTTTCGACGATCCCTCGGACGGGCTGGATGCCACCTACAGCGTGACCATGGAAGACGCAGGCCATTATTACATCGTGCGGACAAATGGTTCGGATGCATGGCAGGAACAGGTCCTGGATAAGGAATAAAAAACCCTATTTTTGCGGCTCTAAAACCGCAGGAGTATGTCCAAAGGCCCCATTTCCCAATTCATTCAATATCATTACCGTCACTTCAATGCAGCGGCCCTGGTCGACGCCGCCAAGGGATATGAGGCCCACCTCGACGCCGGTGGCAAAATGATGGTTACCCTTGCCGGGGCCATGAGCACAGCCGAGTTGGGCCTCTCCCTGGCGGAGATGATCCGGAAAGATAAGATCCATATCATTTCCTGCACAGGCGCCAACCTGGAAGAGGATATCATGAACCTGGTGGCCCATTCTCATTATAAGCGCGTCCCGAATTACCGGGATCTGACGCCCCAGCAGGAATGGGAACTTTTGGAGAAAGGCCTGAACCGGGTCACCGATACTTGCATTCCGGAGGAAGAGGCGTTTCGAAAGATCCAACAACACATCCATAAGATTTGGGAAGAAGCTGATGCGAAAGGGGAGCGGTATTTCCCCCATGAATTCATGTACAAGCTCCTTCTCAGCAAGGTCATGGAAGCCGATTACGAGATCGACCCCAAAGACAGTTGGATGATCGCTGCCGCCGAAAAGAACCTGCCCATTATCGTAGGCGGCTGGGAAGATTCCACGATGGGGAACATCTTCGCTTCCTACTGCATCAAGGGACAAATAAAGCCCACCACCATGAAAAGCGGCATCGAATACATGATGTGGTTGAGCGATTGGTACCGGAAAAATTCAGGGGGAAAGGGTGTGGGCTTCTTCCAGATCGGAGGTGGCATCGCAGGGGACTTTCCTATTTGCGTGGTGCCCATGATGTACCAGGATTTGGAGTGGCATGATGTGCCTTTTTGGTCTTATTTCTGCCAAATCTCCGATTCCACCACTTCCTATGGTTCCTATTCCGGGGCCGTTCCCAATGAAAAGATCACCTGGGGAAAGCTGGGCATAGATACTCCGAAATACATTGTGGAAAGCGACGCCACCATCGTTGCGCCCTTGATTTTCGCATACCTCCTAGGATGGTAGCTCCCTTAGTATTCGCTCAAGCTTCCGCGCATCGGGCAACGCCCGCGCCAGGAAAATAACAAACACGATCCTTACGATCAGTCCGCTGAACGCCGTGGTCCCGTTGAAACTCCCGGCCCTCAGGCTGAATACCAGGTCCGTGGCCCAAAGGCCGATATACAGGACCATCCCGGAAAGCAATGCGATATAAGGTTTTTTACGGGTCAGGAACCCAAGGCCGGTAAATATAGAAGCGATTCCGGCCACCAGACCCACCAGGGCGAGGTTCAATTCGTCTTTTCCGTAAGCGATGAGCATATCTGCTACGACCATAAGGCCGGCAATCCAGAAAAGGGCATTTCTCCCCCTTTTTACGCCCAGTTCATAACCCTCCCTTTCGATCTGCCGGACCTCCCTGATGTGGTCGGTAAGCACGTCCTCCGTGGGAGACGGAAGCATGGTTTGGTTTTCCATATTGGATATTTTGACCATATGAAGGTAATTAAAAAAGGCGGAAAAACTCCGCCTTTTTTTACAATATATAATCAATTCATTTTAAAGGCGTATCGCGCTTCAACATGTCCTCCCGGTTGGCCATATTCCACGCGGTATAAAACACCAGGACCGCACGGCGGGCATAGAGATCGAAGTCGATCTTATCCGGTGTATCCGTGGGTTGGTGGTAATCCGCGTGGGTCCCGTTAAAGTAAAAAATAATGGGAACCCCCTTGGAAGCGAAATTGAAATGGTCACTGCGATAATAGAACCGGTTGGGATCCTTTAAATCGTTGAATTTCCGGTCCAGCTCCAGGTGCGTGTACTGCTTGTTTACCGCTTCGGTGATGGGAGCCAGGTCCGAACTGAGCTTGTCATCGCCGATGATGTACACGTAGTTGGTGGAATCTCCGTATTTGCGCGAGGGGTCGATCCGGCCGATCATGTCAATGTTCAGGTCTACGCTGGTTTTGGCCAGGGGAAAAACGGGGTGGTTCGTGTAGTAAGCGGATCCCCAAAGTCCTTCCTCTTCTCCCGATACCGTCATGAAGACCATGGTCCTGCGGGGACCTTTGCCTGCGGCGGCGGCGGCGACAAAGGCCTTGGCGATCTGGAGGACGGCGCAGGTTCCACTGCCGTCGTCATCCGCCCCGAACCATATCTTTCCGTCGTGCATCCCCAGGTGGTCATAGTGTCCCGTAACGAATACGTATT
>CAZJDB010000195.1:0-48672 GCA_964544695.1 uncultured Chitinophagaceae bacterium | reverse complement strand
GGCGTCTCCGTTGCAGGCTGGGCCTCCAACAGCTTGGTCTTCCCCAGGTATTGCTGGCTGGGGTAGAAGGCAAAAACCAGGCTTCCGTTCCGGATGGACTTGATAATGGGACCCGTTTCCTTGCTCGGAACGGCGGGACAGCCCTCACTGCGGCCCATGAAGCCCTGCTGGTGGCCATACCTTTCACTCACGTAGGCGGCCCCGTGCAGAACGATCCCTCTGCGGACCGCGTTGTCGTTGATCCCTTTTTCCAGGCCCTTCAAGCGTAGGGCCAGTCCGTTTTTCCCAAAATACGTCTCCAGGGTTACGTAAAATCCCAGGCTGCTTTCCAGTGACTGGAGGGAATTAGAGAATTTACGGGCGTATTCCTTCCCCGAATTCATCCCATGTGCGACATAGGTATTGTACAATACGGACCCCTTCTGAAGGTCCACCACAAAAAGACGCTTTTGAAGCGAAGACAGGGTATAATCTATAATGGTAATGACCCGGGGATTTTTCAACTGTTTCTTCTTTGCCAGCTCATGATACCCCCGAAGGGCCATCACGAAGGCGTCCCGGCTCAACCCTTTGGCTCCGGGGACCACTCGATTATACAAATCGGTAACCTCGGCATCGGCCTCGAACAGTTGGGCAAAAGGAGAAGTCTCGGATTTGGGGGTCGTTACGGTCTTTTCCGCGAAGATGGGGGGCGTGACTCTGGCTTTTCCTGTTGTAAAGGATAACAGAACGATAGCCGGCACGGATAATGTCATCAGCTTCATAGGGAAGGGATATTGGGGTTTGTACGGATGTTAAAGATATGTAAAAATCCCAATGCGTCCAACGATTTCCGTTCTAAAATCGCGTCAATTTTACCCTACATCAAGTTCCCTGGGAGGAGGAATCCCCCAGGGGGTTTTCCTGGGGAGGAGGAGGCGCAAGGAACTTGTTGATCCTGATATTCAAGCTGAGTAACACAAAGCGTGTCAATACGTTAGAGCGGGTGTCCTGGACGTAGTTGCTGCCTGTAGTCCTCCAAACGCTTACGTTCTGATTTAAAAGGTCATATCCCTTGACTTTCAACCATATATCCCGCTTTTTATTAAAATACTGGACAAAATCGGCGTTCAGCATATTTACGGAGGTATTGAAGCCCGCCGCCTGACCTGAAGACTGGCGGTAGTCATAATCGATGTTGACCTCGGTTTCGGGAGCCACCTGGAAGGTGACATTAGGGCTGATATCCAAGAAATAGGCTACGTTATCCAGGGTGGGTTCCTGGGAATAATCGCTTTCCTGCCTGGCCAGGCTGACATCGGTATGCAGGTCCAGCCACTTGGGGGTATCATAGGTGAGCCCGAAGTAAAACCGGGCGTAGTTGCTGGTGTTGACATTATCGGCTCCGTTCAACAGGTTGACGTTCCGGCCGCCTTGGGCCCAAAGGTTGACGTTCCACTTGATCTTGTCGTCCCCGATGCTAAGCGGACGGAAATAGGAAACCCAGGCGTTCCAATTGTAAGCCCCGTTCAGGTTGACGGGCTGCGTGATTTGTCCCCCCGTTTGTTCATTGATCGTCGTGCTGTTGGAGATATAATTGACGATATCGTTGAAGGTGGCGTTGGAGCTGAAGCCCACCCCCTTCTTGGAGTCGAAGTAGCTGTAAATGTACCGGAGGGTATGTGTTTCAGCATACCTTAGATCGGGATTTCCCAGGACCAGGTATAAGGGATTGCTGTTATTGACCACGGGCTGGAGCTGGGATGCCGATGGTGCCTGGACGCTGAAATTGTAATAGGCATAGAAGTGCCGGTTTTTCCCGTTGGAATAAATGCTGACGTTTGGTGCAAAGCCCTCATAACCCTGGCGGTAGCTGCTGTCCTTTCCAAAGGACTGGCTGCTCGTAGTGGCATCCAGCCAGCGCACGCCTGCTCCGAATCCCCCCCTGGCCGTTCCATAATTATAGCTGAGAACTACATTGTCCTGGTAGCTTTTCGCACCGAAATGACTGGTAAGGGTGTCGTTGGGCAGGTCATAATATTTGCTTACCGGGTCGAAGTCGTAGGCTGTCTGGGGCACATCCGTCATACCGTAATTGTAATTGTAGCTCAGGTTCAGAGCGCCTTTCTGACCCACAGGTTCCGAATAGCTCACCGCTGTACCTATAGAAGTGTTCCGGTTGGGGTTCCGCTGGAATTGGTTGACGAATTGCGAGTACGGGGTAGAATCGGCAGGGAAATAATTGTCCGTGGAAATGGTATATGCCCCCGTGTTTGCGCTGTTGATGTTATTGCTGAAGTTGAGGAAAAGGGAGCGCCTCGACTGGGGGAACCGATGGCTATAGCTGACGTTGCCGTTCACGAAGGGGTTGTCACCCGTATTGCCGTTGTACCGGTTGCCGTTGTTCACCACCGTTGAATCGGCCAGTATAGTTTGGTAAATGGCGTTGATGTCATACGTGCTATGGACATACCCTACTGTCTCGTTAAAGCGCATGAAGTCCAGGGTATCGGGTCTGAATTCGAAATAGAGACCGCCGTTTGCATTCCGGTAGGTGGAATGCTGGCTGTTGTTTTCGTGGTAGTAACTCGTGGAGTCGGTGAAAATATTTTGACGGTCTATCGCTTGTTCACGGTCCGTTTTATATTGGTCGACGCCCGCATACAGGCTGTAGTCGAAGGTCTTGCCGATCTTATTGGCAAAATTGGCCTTGAGCTGTTTGTAATCAGTCACCCCGTTCCAGTTGTTATACGTAGCATCCGTGGTGCCGCTGGTGCTCGAGTTGTTGTCGCTCCTGCCGTCATTATTCCCTCCGGCTACGATGGTCAGTTTGCGGTTGTTATTGAACAGGTTGGTATTCGTTTTGGCTTCGTAGCGCCCATCGGTCCCTGCCCCCAGGTAGTCGTTGCCAAAGACCCCTCTCTTACGGTTTTTCTTCAGGGTAATGTTGATGATCTTCTCGTGCACCCCATCCTCCACGTTGGTGGCCAGCGCCTGGTCGCTTTTCTTTTCAATGATCTGGATCTTGTCGATGACGTCGGCGGGGAAATTCTCCATGACGGTCTTCAGGTCCGACCCCATGAAAGGCTTTCCATCCACATAAATCTGGGTGACCGTTTCCCCTTCGGCTTTCACGTTCCCGGCCTTATCCACCTCTACCCCCGGAATCTTTTTAAATATGTCCTCCGCGGTCCCATTGGTCCTGACCCGGATACTGCCCGCGTTGAATTCGGTGGTATCATTCTTCACCCGGGCAGGCGGGCGGTGGATCACGATGGTCACCCCTTCCATGGATTCGAATGATCCGGCCAGGAGGACCGAGTCGAGGGCGATATTTTTGGATGGCGTGAGCCTGACTAGTTTGATTATCGGCTGGTAGTTCAGGGCGGTGACTTTTACCAGGTAGGCCCCCGGTGCGACATTATCGAAAACGAACAGCCCGGTGCTGTCGCTGATCACACTCCGTTTCGTTATTGAGTCTTTGGGAGTCAGGAGGCTGATAGTAGCCCCTCCCAGGGCATCGCGGGCCGTAGTAAATACTTTGCCCGTGATCTTGCCCCTTTGAGCCATCACGGTAGAAAAGGTTCCCAGAACCAGGCACAACGTCCAAAAAATCTTACGCATACATTTCGATTGTTGCGGGCCTGGGGCCCGGCTAAGCAGCGTCGTCTTGGGAAGGATTTTCTATAGGGGTAGGTGAGGGGCAAACTTAATCGATTCAGCTGAATTTTCGGGGAGTTTTTTAAGGGCGGCTAGTATCTTTGATTATGCTCACACGCTTCCTCCTCCCGTTATTGATTTTCAGCGCCCTTTCTGCAGGCGCCCAAAAACTGGTGGTTTCCACCTCCTCCTTTGATTTCAAGCCCCTGGACCAGGCCCTTGTGCAGAACCAAAAGGTGCTCGACAAAAACTTCACCGTCCTGGTCTTCAAAGACTCCAAGATCGTGTATGGAAAGGAAATGGGCGAAAGCAAGGCGAATATTCCCGTGGGCCTGGGGAGCACCAGCAAGTGGCTGACAGCGGCCCTGACCCTGATGTTCGTTGACCAGGGGAAGCTTTCCCTGGACGATAAGGTGAGCACCTACCTTCCCATATTCAAGTCTTACGGGAAAGCCTACATCACCATCCGTCAATGCCTGACCCATTTCACCGGGATCGCATCCCCCGGCTTTGGAAACCTGCACGTGGGAAAATACCTCAACCTGGAGGCAGAGGTAAACGACATTCCCAAGAGAGAAATCCAAACCAACCCGGGAACCGAATTCAGGTATTCCGACGCAGGATACGCAATCGTGGGCCGCATACTGGAGGTCATTTCTAAAAAGCCCTTCGACCGGTTGGTCAAGGAAACGCTGTTCCGGCCCCTGGGCATGATGCGAAGCACCTTTTCCAATATGGATGGGAAAGCCCCGGACCCCGCAGAAGGCGCCCTTTGTACGCCCCTGGACCTGCTCAGTTTCTCGGCAATGGTCCTGGGAAAAGGGGTCTACAATGGTAAACGCATCCTAAGCGATAGCTCGATGGCGGAGCTCCTGAAGCAGGAAACCACCCCACAAGAACCCAAAACCGTACCCCAGGACATGGAGGGTTATAATTATGCGCTCGGCAGTTGGATTTCCGCACCCGGGGTTTACCTGGCGCCTAGCCTTTCAGGAAGCTGGGCCGTTGTGGATCTGAACAAAGGGTATGCGGCGGTAATCGTCGTAACCAAGGAGTTTAAGGAACCGCAGCGGTCAGTTTTCAATGCGATCAAAGCCGCGATCGACGGGGCGTTCCCCTAGTGGTGCTTACTGAGCAAATACTTTTCCCGGATGATGGTACTGATGGGTTTTTCATAGACCTTGCTTTCGACCCACGATATAATGTCCAGATAGGCGAAAGCCCTGGTCTCGAAGCGGTTCCCCTCCAGGTGCTTGATCTTGTGCAGGAATTTTTCGAGTTCGGGTTTCAAGGCCCGGGGAGAAACGACGAAGGATTGCCTCAGGAAGCGAAACATCTCCTCTTCCACTACCGTCAGGTTTTTCATTTTTGCCATGAAGCGGTACACCGACTTGGTCAGGGACTCCATCAGGTCGAAGTTCCCCAGCTCGTAATGCGCCATGAGATGCAACAGACGGGCATAACTCTGCAGGTCGATCCTAAGGTCTCCCTGGCCCGATATGATCTTCTGGAGGTAGTCGATGCTGGTCCCATAATCCCCGGCCCCAAAATGCAGGGTAGCTATTTTGTAGTTGAAGACCAGCAATCTGTGCCGGTCTGTAAACTCAGCGTAGTCGTGCATGCGGCCCTCGATCTGGCGGACCAGGGTTAGCCCCTGTTTGAAAGAGCCCTCCATCAGGTGCCGGTTGATCTTGGCTGCGTTGATATAGATAAAGGTATGGATGCGGAAGTTGTCGTGCAGATTCGCCTGGGGGGTTGCGGCATATTCCTCGAAACGCTTCAGGGTACTTTCGAACGCCTTGAAATTCCTGAGGTCGAAGTGGGCGTTCAGCAGGTTGTGCATGCCCTTGATATAGTGCCCCGGTTCCACGCCGATCATAACTTCCTTACTTTGAAACAGGTCCACCCATTTTTGGGAATACCGGTAGTACTGGAGGAAGTCCTGGCGGATGAAGGAGTACCAGCAATAGCTTTGGTACAGGTAAAGGAGTTCATAAAAATCGGTGATGGTATGCGCATCCGCGGGCAGGTGCTTCCGGAAAAAGGTCCGGATGTCCTTTTCATCCTCGACGTTGCGGGCATGGCCGTTTTTGATGTACCATCGATATAACTGAAGGGCCAGGCTGGAAAGGCGGGAGACCCTGTCTATGTGGCCGGTGATTTCCCTTGATTCGTCTGCCAGGAGCTCGACTTTTTCCTGCGAACTCCGCGTAATATGCAGGGTTTCAATCTTCTTTTCGAGGGAAATCACCTGGGCGAGGAAATTGAATTTGTGATTTTCCTTGGCCATTTCCTTGGCCCTTTCCAGGATCTTCAGGCTTTGGTGCTTCAACCCCTTATTGTACAGCAAACGCGCATAATCCAACTGCTCACTGAGTTGAAGATCAATGTTTTCTGTTGCCATCAGTAGGCGGAGAGAAGCCAGCAGCTGCTTGTAAAGATGGGTTTTGAGGTTGGCCAGTTGGGGCTTAGTGAACTTCTTGAGTAACAAGCGCTCATCATATTCTTCCATCTTTTCCAGGGCGTCGAAGAGCTGGGTTATCCTGAGCTCTTCCTTGCCCGAACTTCGTTTGATATATAATTTAAAATGCCGTTTTTCAGACTTTTCCAAGGAGCGGACGAGCTGAAATAAGGCATCGGTCAAACTGTTGGACGTCATAGTGTAAATCTCCTAAAACACGCTCCCAGCCAGGGTTTTCGGTTTTTATTAACCCTTTTGGCATGATGAAATCACCTGCAGGTTGTTTTGTGAAGCCCAAATAAGGGTACTAAATTTGTATAGTCTTTGAGACTAAAAGCATATGGCAAGGCAATCGTGGAGAATGGATAGCAATCTTAGAGGTCGATATTAGTAACTCTTTTCATATGGCAAGCAATCGTTAGAGGCCGTCTGTTTCTACAGGTGGCTTTCTTTTTTGGGGTGGGTGCTAAGTTAATGATTTTTTTCTAAAAAGCACTGAAGGCAGGCTTACCGTCATTTTCTATTTGGATACCCTTCACATAGCCGGTTCCCTCGAAAATGAATTCAATGCCTACGACGTGGACGTCCCTTTGGGGTAGCGCAAAAGAATAGCCTGATTGCCCGTTTATGGCGAAGTCCAGCCTGTTGTTCTTACTTCTGCATTCCACCAGGGTCCATCCGGTATCCACGCCGAATGCTGAAAGGTCGGCATCTCTTCCGGAAACCCCCTTGTCCACCGCATCCACTTCCAGGTCAGACACGCACCCTTTCGCCGAGAGGGGAAACAGGATGGTCCCGTGCCCATCGTCCGTGATGAGGTATATAAGGGTCTTTCGGCAAGCGGCCGCCCCTTCGCCGTAGGCGTTCTTTACTTTCGCCCGGAAGTCAAGATTTTTCACGGGTACGGGTTCAAAATTGCCGACGTTATAATACCGGACCCTTTCGGGTTGACCTTGGTTGAGATGGACCTTAGGCGTTCCCAGGGAATCTTTAGAAAGGAATTCTTCGGGCTTCAAATAAATGGGCATCGGCTTGGTATCGATCATGCCCAGCCAGCCCTGGGTGTTGATCTGCAAAGGAAATTCCTGTACGATCACGTCCCGGATGACCAGTTTGGCCAAAAAAAATCCCGGCTTGTAATAAATCGAGGTATGCTGATGCTCAGACCTGGAGACCCACTCCCTCTGGTCAGGATGCCAGGATTGTTGAATGAACACGGAATCAGTAGGGGAAGCCGTTGCGTCATAGGTAAATAAAACGGAATTGGGGATGCCTTCTGATATTTTTCTGGCGCTTATGTGATACTGGCTGGGATTCAGGGGGGCCCTCTTAAAGGCAAAAATGCCGGCAATTCCAAGGATCACCAGGGCGGCGGCTATGGTCAGAATGAGCTTCAGGGGCTTTTTGGCCCTTGGTGCGGGCTGTCGCTGTCGGAACGTCCTATAATTTTCGAACCCTGCAAATCTTGCTAAGGTATCCAGGGTGACCGCACTGGGTTCGTGCTCATATTGGACCCGCCCCCAAACCCTTTTCAGGGTACTGGCACTCAACGAAACGCCCGTGTTTTCCAGGATTCTGCCGGAGAGCGCCTCAAAATCCCGGTTTTGCCAGGTCGCCGCGTCTCCCCAATCGACCTTACGCTCGATATGGTCCAATAGTATTTTAATCTCTGGAAGCATGTTGTGACTGAAATTGCACAAACTTGAACAAGCCCGGATTTGTGCGGACTTGAATTTACACACAAATTCGCGGTATGAAAATATTCGTTCTTATCCTCTCCTTTTGCCCATTTGCCGTTTTTTGCCCGTTTGCCGCTGGGGCGCAACAATACAATCTCGCCAACCTCCTTCGGTCGGATAACCTTATTGGAGCCTCTCGCTTTCATGCGCGTCCCCTTGGGGATTCTGCTGTCAGCACGCTAGGGCTGTTGTGGTTGAAGGGCGTTACTTTCGATCAGGGGACGCTGGATATAGACCTGAGGGGAAAAGATGCTTTCTTGAAAAGTTTCCTGGGGCTTGCTTTTCACGGGGCCAATGACAGTACGTACGAAGTGGTCTTTTTCCGTCCTTTTAATTTCCGACATGCCGATACGCTACGCCATGATTGGTCTGTGCAGTATATGGCCTTACCCGGGTTTGGATTCGATTCCCTCCGGAAATATTTCCCCCTCAGGTACGAACATCGCGTCAACCCCGTTCCCCAGGCCACCGATTGGTTCCATGCTACCATTTCAGTTTCCGGCGACTGGATCCGTGTCTATGTCAATCATTCCCCGATCCCCTCCCTTGAGGCACCCCGTCTTGGAAACCTGGGAAGGGGTATGGTCGGTTTATGGGCATACACGGAAACAACCGGAGACTTCGCCAACCTGACCATTCATCCTTATGCCTCTGCTACTGCCTCTGTTGCTGACTCTGTTG
This sequence comes from uncultured Chitinophagaceae bacterium, assembly GCA_964544695.1. GTDB lineage: Bacteria > Bacteroidota > Bacteroidia > Chitinophagales > Chitinophagaceae > Dinghuibacter. The sequence continues at coordinate 40,152 of CAZJDB010000195.1, read as the reverse complement.
GGCCGGGGGTCCCACCCACTTACACGGTTGTCGGGCGTAACGCCAGCAATGGGTCGGACGGGTCCCTTCATTTATCGGATGATTATGGGGATGGGATTGCCTGGATCAACGGCCTCTCCTTCACCAATGGGGACCTCGAATTCGACGTCCGGGGTGCCAACCTGGAGGGTCGCAGCTTCGTCGGGTTGGCTTTCCACGGATCCGACAACCACACGTTCGAAGTGATTTATCTCCGTCCCTTTAACTTTTTATCCCCCGACTCGGCTAAAAAGACCCACTGCGTCCAATATGTTTCAAGCCCCGACTATTCATGGAAATTCCTTCGAGATACCTACCCTGGCCGATATGAGGGACGCGTCCGGCCCACACCCGATCCCAATGATTGGTTCCATGTACGGGTTTCGGTCCATGGAAAGCGGATCCGTGTCTTTGTAAACCGGAATCCACTGCCGTCCCTGGAAGTGGAGTCTCTGGTTTCCTATACCGGTACCCGCGTGGGATATTATGTGGGGGATGGTTCGGGAGGAGACTGGAAGGGAATAAAAGTATCGTCGGCGCCTTAGTGCAGGTCTTTTATTTCATCCAGGATTTCCTGCTCCTTGGCAGCATACTTGCTTTGGTCAACGGTCGCTCCGCCCGTATTGATCCAGCGTACTATGTGGCCATTGTCGAAAAAATACCGATTCTCCACCACGGCACCCCCTTTTTTCAAAGTCCTTAGTGTATGGGAGAAAAGGGGCTTCCCTTTTAAAAAGTAGAATTCATCGGTCTCCTTTCCGGTTTCCGCATTATAAGTAAAGACCGCCTTCCTCAGGTCATCCCCTTCGTAAAACATATGGCCCTTCGACCCATTGTCCAAGTCCTTATCTACCGTCCGCATATGTTGAGCTCCGGCATCGATCTTGTTGTATTCACGCTTTATCTGCTGGATCGTCTGGTTGCTGGCATCCTGGGCGCGTCCGATTCCGGACGTCAGGAAAACAACTGCAAATAGGAAGTATTTCATACTGCCAAGTAAAGACAAATTCGCCTCAACTGCAAGGCGTCCGTGGAAAATATCCTTATCTTCCCGTTATGGCTGAAGATGAAATCGTTAAACATACCCGTGCCGTTTATAAGGCGTGGAAAAATCCAGATACGAGCTGGCAGCATAAACTTCGGGAAATCGTCATCGAAATCCTCATCATTACTTTTGCCATTAGCCTTTCGGTGTGGCTGCACAACTTCAGCGACCGCCTTAATGAGCGCAAAGAGGAGCGCGCTTTCCTTTCCGGCTTGCGCCTCGACCTTCAGGGCGACCTTGAGAACGCCCTGGGTTCCAAGCGCTTTTACGACAATGCCTTCAGGGGGTTCTCCTATTTCGATTCTGTGAGTATGAACGAACCCTTCAACCAGGACAGCGTCAATAAATATGAATCCGTATTCTTTAGCACCACGAACCTGGACGCCCATTACAGCCGGTACGAGGCCCTGAAGGGCAGTGGTAAGTTCGATATAATTGAAAACAAAGATCTCCTGAACAAGATCATCCTCCTGCACGAAACCACATTTAAACGCGCCGAGTCCCTGGACGCCTATTATTACCAATTCTCCCAGCGCGTGGTTACGTATGTACAGGAGCACGCCGAACTAAACGCCGCGGGAAATCACCTGGACCGCCTGGAGCCCTTGCTGCACGTTTCCCAAATGCGATGGCTGATGGTGAACGGGAAGTCCTTTATCGCCTCTAACGTGTTTGCTTCCTACGATAGTTGCATCGTCCAGTGCCGGGAACTCCTGGCCTTGATCAATACGGCGAATAATTGAATTGCTTACACTGGGGCATCCAAAAAACCTTTTATAATAATTACGCTCAACTTAAAATAAATATTCAATTTGTATACCAACCGATAAAGCTCCTTTAGGAGTATTTCAATTTCTCCTTTTAGCGATGGAAGATGCGTAATGGTTGTGCTCCATATTATCTCGTCTGAAACAGTATCATAACCATTATCAACGATCTTCCTTGAATTAGATAGCTTGATATCGGGTTGCATGTTAAGAACACGGTTCATGGCCTCTCCAACAAAAACCCATCAATTTCATTGATTGCACTTAAAATGTCGTAAAGCCAGGTTTTAAGCTCAATGTTTATAGACAAGTTGCTTTTTATTATTTACAACCTGCTGAAAATAAGGGTTTTTGATCGCTTTTTCTTCTAAAAGGTCGACAGGCCTCTGTAGTACATCCTTAAGCGAATATTTGAGGTCGTAGTAATTGTCAACATATAACAGCAAGTCGATAGGTTCGAAATCAACAATCAAATCAATATCACTAGCCTCACTAAACGCTTCTGTCAATATAGAGCCGAAAACATAAAGCTTATGCACCTTATGCTCCAGGCAAAGACGTTTTATTTCATCTATGTATTTTTCGAAGGCCTGCATATCAATGCGTTATTTAGCACCCAAATGCTAAAAGGTCGGCGAAATTGCCGACCAGTTACTTGTGCTCCCCCTAATGTACGAATCTCGAACCACTTTTGGAAGGATTTAAAAGAAATCTACGCCTTGAAGCGGGTTTTACCGGTCGTTTTGCGGCATCTCCCTTAGTCGAGGAATTTTTGTAACTTTATTACATGACGGAAATCGTTTTTATTGTTGAGGAATCGCAGGATGGGGGCTACTTTGCAAAGGCCCTCGGGGAAAGTATCATTACACAAGCCGATACTCTTTCTGAATTGAGGGAAATGATAAAAGATGCGGTTAAATGTCATTTCGATAACCCTGACGATCTCCCTAAAATTGCCCACCTACACGTTACCCGCGACGAGATTCTTGCGTTATGAGAATTCCGAGGGATTTGGATGCCAGTGATTTAATCAAAATTCTTAAGAAGCATGGTTATGTGCCTACCAGGCAGACCGGCAGCCACATTCGCCTGACTACAGAGCGCAACGGTCAGCACCATATCACAATACCCAATCATTCTCCATTAAAAGTCGGGACACTCAATGCAATTCTGACTGATGTGGCTTTGCATTTAGGTCTTTCCAAAGAAGCAATTTTATAAAATTGAAATCGACCACGATAGCAAAAAGTTCGTCTTTTATTTTATCGCCAATTTTTGATAAACATTTTCGATGAATAAAAAAATTCTATTCGCCGCCGCCACCTTAATTCATTTGGCATGTAACGAAAGGCCAAAAACTCCAGATACATCGCTATTTGAGCCCTTTAAAATACCTTCTATCCATAAAATATATACCCAACCCGTTTGTCACGGCAATGCCTGCAGTTATGTGCACTATCTCATGCTGGATACCTATGATGACGCAAAATTCGACGACTACAATTTTGTCTATCTTGCCGATGGGTATCTCGATACTGTAAAAACGGCCCTTCCGGTGGCTGCGATCCAATTCTGTAGCCCTTTTTCTTTTCGAGACATCGGGGGTTCCGAAAACGACGAGCAACTAAAAAATCACGCAGTCGCATTGCTTTGGTATAGGGAAGGTTACGAGGGCAAGCTGCCTGAAATATCCAGCGTTACCATTTGGAATAACGGTCGGCCTAAAGAACTGCATTGGATGGACATCGAAACTCGTAAGGGTCGAACCAGGTAACCAGCAATTAATAAAGAAAACCCGCAAGAATTGCCATGCGGGTTTCGAAGCTCCCCCTGCTGGACTTGAACCAGCGACCCTCTGATTAACAGTCAGATGCTCTAACCAACTGAGCTAAAGGGGAATCTCCCGCGGCCCCAAAAATTGAATCTTTTGAGGTTTGGGGTTGCAAAAATAGGAAAATTTAGGTTCTATCAAAGAAAAATTGAAAAATTGAAGGGGTGGATTGTTATATTGCAAAATAAATTATCGTTCACCCTATCACCCTATTATGCTGGTTAATTTGGAAAGTATTGAAGAGTGGGCAAACGGAGATACTGCCACCATGAAGGAAATTATTAAGCTATTCGTGGAGAATACTCCTCCGACCCTGAATCTCCTTGATAAAGCAATTTCCGAAAAGGACTGGGAGAGCATTACAAAGTACGCCCACAAGCTAAAATCCTCTTACGGTATCGTCATTATCGGAAACAGTCTTCAACTGATCCAGGGCATCGAGCAAATGGGCAGGGACCAAAAGGATGAATCCAGGATCAGGGAGGATTTCGGAAAGGTACGGGACCAGTATTCCGAGGCGGTGACCGAATTTGAAGCCTTCAATTTACAGCATCCATAAGGACCACTTCCTGGGTTCGATACCCACGTAAATCCCATCGGGCCTTTTTTCAACGGGATATGTCTTGAGGAAATACCCTTCCCCTGAGACATTTCGTCCGTTTTCCAGGTTGAATTTATAGCGATGGATGGGGCACACGATGTTCCCTAAGGCATCGAGGTATCCGTCGCAGAGGTGGCCTCCGGCATGGGGGCATTTTTGCGCGCAGACGCGCAGGGTTTCTCCCTGGCGGGCCACGCAGAGCCCTTTTCCTAAAACTTCACATTCGGCCAGGCCTTCGGCATTGAAGGGGATTGCGTCCAGGGTGTCGGCAATCTTAATCCAGTTCAAATCATGCGAAGACATAAGTGTTGGCGCCTGCGGCGCGCCCGGTAATGGCGCGTCTGGTTTCAGTATAAATATTCGGATTTATAGGGGTATCGCACGTGGTAGGCTTCACGGACCTTTGAAAGGATGTTTTCCCTCAACTGGTCGATGTTGCGGCGTTCCAGGGCGGAAACGAAGACGCAATTGCCGCCCGTTTCGTTTTCCCAACGCTGGCGGAGGTCGGAAAGGATTTGTTGCTTCACCGGTTCATCCAGCCAGGGATCGAATTGCTTTTCTTCGTATAGGTCCATCTTGTTGAAAACGGTGATGATGGGTTTATCGATGGCATTCAGCTCCTGAAGGGTTTTGTTAACGACGCGGATTTGATCTTCGTATTGGGGATGGGAAATATCCACGACGTGGAGGAGTATGTCGCTTTCCCTGACTTCGTCCAGGGTGCTTTTGAAGCTTTCTATCAGGTGGTGGGGTAGTTTGCGGATGAACCCCACGGTGTCGCTGAGGAGAAAGGGGGTGTTTTCAAATACGATTTTCCGGGTGGTGGTGTCCAGGGTGGCGAAAAGTTTGTTTTCGGCGAAGACGTCGCTTTTGGACAGGAGATTCATGAGGGTGGATTTTCCCACGTTGGTGTAGCCCACGAGTGCAACGCGGATGAATTCCCCTCTCTCCTTTCTTTGGGTAAAGGATTGTTTGTCGATTTCCCCAAGCCTTTTGCGCAAGAGGGATATCTTTTCCTTGATGATACGACGGTCGGTTTCGATTTCGGTTTCGCCCGGCCCCCTGGTACCAATGCCGCCTCCCTGGCGTTCCAGGTGCTGCCACATGCCCCTGAGTCGGGGCAGGAGGTATTGGTATTGGGCGAGCTCTACCTGGACGCGGGCCTGGGCAGTGCGGGCGCGACGGGCAAAAATGTCCAGGATCAAGTCCGAGCGATCGATGGTTTTGACGTTGAGCTCGTTTTGTATGTTGTTGATTTGGGCGCCCGTTAGTTCGTCGTCGAAAATGACGAGGTTTGCCGGGTGGTCCTCCAGGTATTTCCGGATTTCTTCGAGTTTGCCTTTGCCTACAAAGGTGCGACTATCGGGGTGGGGAAGGCGTTGCATGAAGCGTTTAAGAGTGCTTGCTCCGGCGGTTTCGGCGAGGAAAGCCAGCTCGTCGAGGTATTCGGTCGCCTGCTGCTCCACCTGGTCTTTTAGGATAACGCCCACCAGCACCGCCTTCTCTTCTGCCTGTATATGATTTGTCCTGTCCAGCAAAATAAAATCGATTGAGGCGGCAAAGTTACGAATTTGCCGGCGGACACGGGCGAACTACAAACCGGACACGGTTATCCCCACGGTATACGGTCGAATGTTCACGCCGTCGTTTGCCTTGAAGAAATTGGTTATGTCCACCTGGGTGAACAGGGACAAGACCCCATACCCGAAGCGGAAGGTGCCGGCCGCTCGTTCTTCGTCGAAAAGGTGATTGTCCTTGGTTTTTAGGGTATAATTGGGGATGCCGTTGATGTCCCGGAGCATTTTTACCTTGGTATGGGCGTTCACGAGGAGGCCCGCTTTGATGCCCAAGGCGAATTTCCAGGCATGGTTGGGGTTGTCTGGGTTCGAACTGTACCTTAATTCCAGAGGAACTTCCACGAAATTCATGGCCAGCTTGGAACGGCGGTATTGGTCAAGGGTATCGCTGTAAAAAGTGGCCCTGGTTTGGTTGGTCAGGTCTATCCTTTCCTTGTTGAGGTAGTAGTTGTCGGCGCCGATGCCTGCACCTACGGCCACGCTGAACTTGGGAGCGGACACGAAATTGAAGGCCATCATGAAGTAGACATTGGTGCTCCTGCCGAAACCCTTAGTGCTGACACTGTCCTGCTTATTCAGAAAGTCGCTGTATCCAAGTTGTAACAGTAAATGGTCGTTTGCATGATCACCCAACACGAAATTGAACCTCTTTTTATGCGGTTTCTGGGTGCCGGTGCTGTCCGTGGAAGTCTTTTGCGCCAGGGAATGCAGGGCAAACAGGCTGGCCACCATAACAATCAATAATCTCTTCATACTTGGTATTAAAAAAACAAATGTATTTTTAAACAGGTTAATGAAAGGTTAAATCAAATTCCCGAACCTCAGTATCTACAAGCCTTTCCCGAGACCTGGCGCGTGGCTGGAAAGGCGGACCTTGCCCTGCTTGGCGCGTGCAAAAATAGCTTTTCCTGGCAATTGGCAATTTCATTACACTTTTTTTTTATCTGTTCGGGTATTTGGTTATCTTAACGAAAATAAACACCAATGCGTAAAGGATGGTGGATTGCGTTAGGAATCATCCTGGTCCTTGTCATCGTATACGAGCTGGGTCCACACCCCGCGACACCCGTCTATAATCCTGTATTACCCGCGGTACCTTCGGACCCGACTGCGTTGGAGCAGTACGTGAGCACGATTGAAGCGGCCCATCACCTTAAGCCGGACAATCAAGCCAGGATCGTCTGGCACGATTCGACACGGCAAAAGACGCACTACGTTCTTTTATACCTGCACGGTTTTTCCGCCAGTCAGGCTGAGGGAGACCCCGTCCACCGGGACTTTGCCAGATTGTTCGGTTGCAACCTGTTTCTCTCCCGTTTGGCGGAACATGGGATCGATACCCCGGAGGCTATGGTGAACCTGACCGTCGACGGCCTGTGGAACAGCGCCAAGGAGGCTTACGCCATCGCCAGGCAACTAGGGGACAGCGTGATCCTGATGGGCACTTCCACAGGAGGCACTCTGGCCCTGCAACTGGCGGCAACCTATCCAAAGGATCCCATTTCCGCCCTGATCCTGATGTCTCCCAATATAGCCATCAACAACCCGGCGGCCTGGATGCTCAATAATCCATGGGGCTTGCAAATCGCGCGACTCGTCGAGGGCGGAAAGTACTATCCTTCCAACGACTCGACACCCGCGCAAAGACAATACTGGAACGCCCCTTATCGCCTCGAAGCCCTGACACAACTGGAAGAGCTCCTGGAAACGAAAATGGTGCCCTCGACATTCCAGGGGGTGCTTCAGCCAACCCTCCTGCTATATTATTACAAGGATAAAGATCACCAGGACCCAACCGTAAAAGTGAGCGCCGCCTTGAAGATGATGGACCAACTGGGGACCCCACCCGCTTTCAAGCGCGAGGTGGATATTCCCAATGCGGGAGGACATGTCCTGGGATCGTCCATTGTTTCCAAGGATATCCCCACCGTTGAAAATGCCGTAGACTCTTTTGCCACCGGTGTGTTGCACATGAAACCCGTAAGGTAACTTTACCCCATGGCCCTTTTATTTTCCCCTTTGTGGCTGCGTTCCCTGCAGTTGAAAAACCGGATCGTGGTATCCCCCATGTGCGAATATTCTTCCGTGGACGGGTTTTCGAATGATTGGCACTTGGTCCACCTGGGTTCCAGGGCGGTGGGGGGAGCGGGGACCGTAATTGCGGAGGCAACCGCGGTTTCCCCCGAAGGGCGTATTACCCCCGACGACCTGGGACTATGGAAAGAGGACCACATCCGGGGCCTTGAAAAAATCACGCGTTTTATTTCAGACCAGGGCGCGATGCCCGGTATACAACTGGCCCATGCCGGGCGTAAGGCCAGCCGTACAAGTCCTTGGAAGGGAGATCGGTTGCTGACGCCCGAAGAAGGCGGATGGACCATGGTGTCGGCTTCGGCCCGGCCATTCAGGGAAGGGGAAAGGGCCCCTGCGGCCTTGAATACAGAAGGGATCAGGAAGGTCGTCAGAGATTTTGGCCGGGCAACGGAGTTCGCCCTGAGGGCGGGTTTCAGGATACTGGAAGTCCATGCCGCACATGGATACCTGATCCACCAATTTCTTTCTCCCTTATCCAATGACCGGCGCGACGAATACGGAGGCTCCTTTGAAAACAGGACGCGCTTACTCAGGGAGATCGTGGAAAGCATCCGGAACATCTGGCCCCTGACCCTACCTTTATTCATCCGCATATCAGCAACCGATTGGGATCCGCAGGGCTGGACGCCCGAGGATTCTATCCGGTTGGCGCTGGAACTGAAAGACCTGGGGGTGGATCTGATCGACTGCTCTTCGGGGGGCATTCTACCCCATATACGCATTCCGCTTGGGCCGGGCTACCAGGTTCCTCTGGCAAAGGCGGTCCGGGAAGACGCGGATATCCCCACGGGAGCCGTGGGACTGATTACTTCGGCGACCCAAGCCGAGGATATTCTCAAAAGCGGTGCAGCCGATTTGATTTTTCTCGCCCGGCAGTTGCTTCGCGATCCTTATTTCCCTCTTCACGCCGCGGCCGAATTGGGAGAGGATATCGCCTGGCCGCCGCAATATGAACGGGCGAAGCCCAAAAAGTAGAAGCGCGAAGCCAAAATGAGGCTCCGCGCGACCACAAAATCATCTATAAGATTTTGAATTCAATAGATTCCGTCTATGTCGGCGGCTCGCCGGGCCGCGAGGCGGCGGCGGAGAGAGGCCGGAGGTCGGAAAGGCCTACTTTTCATCCAGGAACTCCCCATCCACGAGGTGGAGTATCCGATTCCCGTATTCCGCATTTTTCTCCGAGTGGGTCACTTGAATGATGGTGACTTTTTCCTCCTTATTGAGTTTTTGGAAGAGCTGCATGATTTCCTCGGCCTGTTTGGACTGAAGGTTTCCCGTGGGTTCATCGGCCAGGATGAGTTGGGGCCTGGCTATAATGGCCCGGGCTATGCCCACGAGTTGTTGTTGGCCGCCGCTCAGTTGCGCAGGGAACAGGTCCTTCTTGGCGACCATGTTGAAGCGGTCGAGGATCTCGGCGACGCGGGCTTTGCGCTCGGACCCCTTGACGTTTTGGTACATCAGGGGAGTCTCGAGGTTTTCGTAAATAGTCAGGTCATCCAGGAGGTGGTAGGCCTGGAACACAAAGCCAATATGGGTCCGGTAGAGCGCAATGCGCTGCTTTTCCGAAAGGTTGTGCACGGGCGTTTCCATAAAATAATACTCTCCCGCGGTAGGTTCCTCAAGCATCCCGATAATGTTCAGGAGGGTGCTTTTCCCAGCCCCTGAAGGGCCCATGATGCTGACAAAGTCGCCGGGTTTGATGTCGGCCGTCACATAACGGAGGATATAATTTTTGACATTCCCGTTGGTGAAGTACCGTTCAATGTTCTTTAATTGTATCATAGCTATATTCTTTTTGCCGGATGAATATAGCGAAATCATTCATATTTCAGCGCTTTCACGGGAGAAGAGAGGCTGACCTTCAGGGATTGCAGGGTCACGATCAGAACGGTAGCCCCCAGGCAACCCAGGAAGGACAGCACATAGGCCATAAAACCAAGCTGCACCCGGAAGGCAAAACCCTGCAACCAGCGCTCCATCAGCCAAATGGAAAGTGGGATAGCCAGGAGGTTGGCGAGAAGGACCCAGCGAATGAAATCCTGGTTCATCAGGACCAGGATCTGGCCCACACTTGCTCCCAGGACCTTTCGGATGCTCATTTCCTTGGTTTTACGCTCGGCGGTATAGGCGGCCAGGGCAATCACCCCCATGAAGGCAAGGGCCAACGCCAGGCTTGTCAATACGGAAAACAAAAAGGTAAACTGTTCCTGGGCCTTCAACAGGGTAGCGAAGTGTTCGTCCAGGAAAGAATACCGGATGGGGTAAGCGGGTTCGATGTCCGACCATGCCGCCTGGATGTTTCGAAGGGTTGAAGCAATCCCGGCCGGTTGCACCCGAAGGAGGATATAGTCTTCGGGGTTACCGCGCAGCAACTCGAACGAAAGGGGTTCGATGGGGTCTTCAGGGTTCCCGATATGGAAGTCCCGCACGATTCCTATTATGGTAACTTGTCTTACCCCATGTCCAATGGTTTGACCCACTTTCACGCCGTACTTTCGGGCAAAGGCCTCGTTAACGAGCAGTGAGTGCAGGGTATCGCTCGGGTGGGTTCCATCGTATTCCCTGCCGTCAACGAGTTTCAACCCCATCGCGGCGCAGTAATCCTGGTCGACCGCCAGGAAATCGCTGATGATGTCCTTCCCATTTTGTTGGTAGTCCATGGTTCCGGTGCTTTCTCCCTGGATCTCGCTGGTCCGGCTCACGGCCTGGACCCCAGGGATCGAAGACAGCCTTTGCCGGATGGGGGGGAAATTGGTATTGGTTTTATCATCGTGGATCTCTATCGACATGACCTGCCCCGCCTGGAAGCCCAGGTCCATGTGTTTCAGGAAGGAAATCTGCCGGGTGATGATGACGATCCCGCTTATGAAAAAGGAGGCGCATGTGAATTGAATCACGAGTAAGATGCGACGCGTCCGAACCCCCTTGCTTCCCCCCGAGAAATTGCCCTTTAGCACTACAGCGGGAAGATATCCGCTCATGACGAGGGCTGGATAAAAGCCTGCCAACAGGGTGGTAACCAGAATCGAGAGCGCGACCTCACCAACGAGAGGCAAGGCCTCCAGGTTGGTCCAGCCGCTCACCCCCAACCCCAGGTTGGCATTGATGACGGGTAATAAAAGCTCGGCCAGGACCAGCGCGATCCCAAAAGCGAGAAGGCATTGGAAAAGGGTTTCGGCGAGGAATTGTCCCACCAGCCCGATCCTCAGGGCGCCGATTACTTTACGAAGCCCTGTTTCTTTGGCCCTGCGTGTGGCATAAGCTACGGACAGGTTCGTGAAGTTAATTGATGCCATGACCAGGATCAGGAGGGAAACCAGGAAAAGCAGGCGCACGTATCTTCCCGTGCCATTCCCCGGCCACTCGAATTTGAGTTGGCTGTCGAGGTGTATGGGATCGACAGGCGCAAACCTGAAATCGCTTTGGGCAACGTCTTCACGGAGCTTCGCCACTTGTCCCGAGGCCACATAGGCAGTATCACTCATAGCCGCATCCACAGCCATATCACGGTATACCTTGTCCAATTCTCCGTTATAGGTTTCCGGTTTCGTATGGGGCTTGCAACGCACGTATATATATACATTACTACTGGTCCAATCCCTCGATGGGTAGGCTCTGCGAATAATGCAGCTAAACGATAGATGGCTGGGGTATTTGTCCCTGTCGATCACCGCCGCAACCTTGTAAAGACCGAATTCCCCCATGGTGATCATTTTTCCGGTGGGATCGATGCCAGGCCCAAAGAGGGTTTCACTCAAACTGCGGGAAAGGATCACGGTGTGGGGGTCCAACAAACCAGGGGAACCATACATCAGCGGGTATTGGAATACTTTCAGGAAGGCGCTATCCGAAAAAACGACATTATTCTGGTAGAATTGCCGGTTCCCTACGGTGATCAGGAGCTGCGCCCTCCAATATTCACTAACCGTCGTTGCCGCCTGGGTTACCGGCAGCGCCCTGACCACCGTCCCAAAAGGCCTTGGCGTCTGAGGATAGAAATCGCCGGATTCGTCGTGGATGATCCTGTATACGTTCTCGTGGCCGGGATCCCAGTGCTCGTACCGTCCTTCATTGTTCCTGTACAGCAACGTCAGTAGAAAAAGGGTCAGGGCTATACTCAAGCCCGTAATGTTCAGCAGGGTATACCTCCGGTTTTTCCAGAAGTTCCTCCAGGCCATTTTGATTTGTGTGCGCAGCATATTGTTATTCGTATTTAATTGCCTCCACGGGGTTGGCCCTGGATGCTTTATAGGCTTGAGTAACCATGGTGGCAAGCGCGATCAGGGCGGCCAGGAGCCCGGCCCCTGCCATCACCCACCAATACACGGGTATCCGGAAGGCAAATCCCCGAAGCCAGCGATCCATTCCCCACCAGGCGATGGGCGCGGCAATCAGGGCCGCCACCAGCACCAGGCGCAGCAAATCCCCCGCCAGCAGGGAAACGATTCCCCAGCTGCCCGCGCCCAGGACTTTCCGGATGCCGATCTCTTTGACCCTGCGCGAAGCGGAAAAGCTGACCAGGCCGAACAAGCCCAGGCAAGCCAGGATGACGGCCAGCGTGGTAAAGCTCAGCAGTACGTACCCCTGGCGGCGTTCCATCTCATACTGCCGGGAAAAATTCTGGTCCAGGAAGTGAAATTCGGGAGTTACAAGGGGGTCGAATTCTTTATACGTCGCGCGGATATAGGCCAATGCTTCCGGAATACGACCGCGCGCGACGCGCACGTACAAATTATCCACGTCATCCATATCCCGGGGCATATAGAGCGCAAGCGGAGCAATAGGATACTTCATGGAATAGATGTTGAAGTCTTTCACGACGCCAATGATCCGGGTATCAAAGGTGGCCCCCTGACCGCCGGTGAAGAAGGAAACCATTTTCCCGAGGGGATCGCTCCAGCCTGCTTGTTTCACAAAAGCTTCATTGACGATCACGGCGCCTGAGGAATCGGTGGCTTGCATTGGAGAGAAATTCCGTCCGGTCGTGAGCGGGATTTGCAGGGTGGAGAAGAAATTCGGATCGACGGTCAGGATGTTCCCCATGACCGAACGTTTTTTCTTGACTCCCTCCTTTTCAACGTGGTAATTCCTCCCACCGATATTATTATTCCCAATGGGATTGCTGGCCCCTGCCACGGCTTCGATGCTGGTATTTTCCATCAGCTTACCCCGAAGCGCTTCGAGTTGGCGACGAACGGCCGGGGACTGGACGTGGAAGGTAAGGGTCTGATCCTTATTGAATCCCAGATCGGCATTGCCCATATAGCGCAATTGCAGGTACACCAGGGAGGACGCCGAAATCATGGCGATGGTGATCACGAATTGGAAGGTCACCAGCGTTTTGCGTACAATGCTGGTCCCCACCTGGCGGCCCAATTGGCCCTTCAGGGAGGGAAGGATGCCGAAGCCCGATAGGAAAAAGGCGGGATATACGCCGCTCGCAAGTCCTACCAATACGCCAAAACCCAGGAGCATGGCCAACGATTTTCCCAATCCCATTTTCAAAAGGGACAGGTCTTTCCCCGACATCGTATTGAACAAGGGGAGGAGGAGCTCGAGTAGGAGCAGTCCAAACACCGAAGCCAGGAGGGTGATGATCAGGGACTCCGCCAGGAAAAGGCCCGCTATGGGTCCACGGGCTGATCCGATCGCCTTCCGGACGCCGACCTCCTTCACCCTCAGGGTGGACCTGGCCGTGGAAAGGTTCATATAGTTAATCACCGCGATCCCCAGGATCAGGAGCGCCGCGGCAATGAAAATGTACACGTACTTAATATCCCCATTGTGCCCCGTTTCGAAATCCAGGTGGGAGTGGAGGTGAATGGACGTCAGGGGTTGTAACTCCATCCGGTATTTGCTGCGGCCCCCCGACTTTTCCAGGAAAAAGGGGTCAAAACTATGGTCCACTGTAGCCTGGGCCGATTCCAAATTAACCCCGGGCTTCAACAGCAGGTAGGTATAAATATTGAAGTATTGCCAGGACCCCGTTTCGTCCTCGCGGGGCCAAAGGCGCAGGGCGCTAAAGTGCAGGTGCGTATTATCGGGCACATCGGCAAGGACGGCACTCACAGATAAATTCGTTTTATCTCCGACTTTCAGCGTTTTGCCCATAGCGGCTTCGGGAGAACCGAACAGCTTTTGCGCGAGGCTACTTGTGAGCACGATCGACCCTGGTGTCGCCAGGGCGTTGTGTACATCCCCATAGAGGACTGGATATGGAAAGACACGCAAAAAGGTACTATCGACAACGAGGAAATCTTCCACGTCAAAGCGCTTGTCTCCTACGGTGATCCGGTCTCCCCCCTCCGCATCTATGCGGACCGCACTTTCGACCTGGGGCATCATGGCCTGGAGAACAGCGGCAAAGGGGGGAGAACTGGTGGCGGTGTTCAGGTGTCCTCCGTCCCAGGAATCATAACTCACCGCCCTGACGACCCGGTTGGAAGTCGGCAGGTACCGGTCGTATCCCAGCTCGTCTCTTACGTACAGGGCAATCGCCCAGAAAGCGGCCAATCCTATGGCCAGCCCCCCGATATTGATCAGGGAAAAGGACCTGAATTTATTCAGGTTCCTCCACGCGGTGGTGATGTAGTGTTTGAACATGGCTATTCGTTTCTTAGGCTTTGAACAGGATTGGCCAGGGCGGCCCGGAGGGATTTGTACCCTACGGTCAGCCAGGCGATAAGTAAGGAACCCGCAATGGCCAGGAGGAAGGTTTCCCATCCCAGGTGGACCCGGTAATAGAATCCGTTCAACCAGTGCCGCATGAAGTAGTAGCCCAGGGGCGCTGATACGCCGAAGGCCCCCACAACGAGAAGGGTATACTCTTTGGAAAAAAGGAATATAATGTGACTAAGCGAAGCGCCGAGGACCTTGCGAATCCCCACTTCCCTGGTACGTTGGACGGCCATGAAAGAGACCAGGCCATAAAGACCCAGGCAGGAAATGAAAAGGGCTATTCCTGCGAAAATCTGGAATAGCTTTCCGGTCCTTTCTTCATCCTCGTAAAACTGCGCCATATCATCGTCCAGGAAAACAGATTTGTACACGAAATCAGGGAATACCTTTTCCCAGTCGGCCTGGACCCGCTTCATCGTGGCGCCAATCCGGGATGGCTCCAGGCGGACGGCGAGCTCGCGGAAAGATTGGGACTCCGTGGACAGGGCCATGGGAGACAGTTCATTTTGGAGTGAGGTGCTGTGAAAATCGGCGATGACCCCCACGATGGGAATGGTCCTGTGCCGCATTGCGATGGATTTACCAATGATATCTGCCGGATTTGAAAATCCCAATTTGAGCACGGCCTTTTCACTCAGGACTACTTCGCGCATGGTGTCGCAGGGGTAAAACAGGCGACCTGCCAGCAGTTTAATATGGAAAGTGCTGAAATAGCTGGTGTCCACCATGTGCATTCCCAGGCTGAAATCTTCAGGTTTGGGGCGGTTGTTGAAGGTGAATCCATTATCCCAAACCCAGCCTGAGGAAGGAGGCTGAGAGCACAGGCTGGCATCCGCAACGCCCGGTTCCTGCAATACGACCTGTTTCAGGTAATTCAATTTGCGAAGGCTCAGGCTATCCGAAGGCACGTCCACGATCGCCACCGCATTCTTGTCGAATCCCAGGGGTATGGTCCGGAAGTAATTCATCTGCGCTACCACCACCAAGGTCCCGATCACCAGGATTTGGGCGGTCGCGAACTGTACCACGACAAGGACCCTCCGAAGGGGTAGACCCCCGACCGTCCGGCTACTGATCTTGCTTTTGATCGCGGCCACGGGGTTGAACCCGCTCAGGACCAACGCAGGATAAAACCCACCCAGGAAGGTGATGAAGGCCCAGATGGCGCCCAGGAACAGCAACGTAGAGGGATACTTTACTACATTCAAATGCAGCGGTTTCCCTAAAACATGCTCAAGGCCCGCCGATCCGATTTCAGCTAGGATGCAGCCCAGCAAGATGGCAATGAAGGCAATCAGGGCGGTTTCTCCCAGGAATTGACGGATCAGGGATGCACGGCTGCTTCCAAGCACTTTTCGAACCCCTATTTCCTTTGCCCGGCCTACTGACTGAGCGGTGGCCAGGTTGATGAAATTGATGCAGGCTACCAGCAGGAGAAAAACGCCGATCAGGGCCAGGGCCCAGATATCCGAGGGGTCTACTTCGTCGCCCGGGTACGTACCTATGTGCGGGGTGAAATGTATGTTTCTCAAAGGTTGAAAGAAGATGGTGGACTTCTCGGGCCCCGTTTCTCCCACGAAATGGGTTTTGTCGAAGGCGGCAATCCCGGCATTGGCGCTGCGGATGGTTTGGCCCGGGGCGAGCAGCGCAAAGCAATTGGAAGCGCTGTTGACGTCATGCCAGTCCGGGGTTTTGGACAATGAAGAGGAGGACCAGGACATGGCGATGCGGATCGGAATGTCGGTATTTTCCGGGTGGTCCTTCATAACGCCCGTAATAATAAAGGGTTGAATGTGATCGTAGACGACCGTCTTTCCCATCGCAAGGTGCCAATCCCCGAACCAGGATTTGGCCACGGATTCCTCGATGGCCATGGTATTGGGATTCTTCAGACTGGCGGGATCCCCGGCGAGCCAGGGAAAATCCAGCATATCGAATAATTCGGGTTCCGTATAAACGATGTCCCCATGCTCCGCAAATTTCTTATTTCCGGGAACCGTGAAGAGTCCGCCGTATGTTCCCCAAAAGGCCGCCACCTTTTGAAACTGAGGGAAATCGGCCCTGATGGCGACCGTCATGGGAACGGGCACACCCTGGGTAATCTCGGTGCCATCCGGGGCGCCTGTCCACTCTGAATCGACGCGGAAAACGCGATCGCCATGAGTGTGGAAGGTATCGAAGCTCAGCTCATACCGGATCAGCAGGAAAAGCACCAGACAGGCGCCCGTCCCCACGGCCAGCCCGAGGATGTTCAGGATGGTGAAGGTTTTTTTCCTCCACAACGCGCGAAAGATCGATTTATTCATGTTTCAGGGCTTTAACGGGGTTGGCGAGGGCTGCGCGAACGGCGCGGTATCCCACGGTGGCCCAGGCGATGAGTATAGAAAGGGCGATGGCGATTCCAAAGATTTCCCACCCGATATCGGTCCGGTAATAAAACCCATTCAGCCATTGACTCATAAAATAATAGCCAAGCGGCGTGGCTACGGCAAAGGCAACCAGGATGAGGATAGTGAATTCCCTGCTGAACAACAGTACGATACTCGTCACCGATGCCCCAAGGACTTTCCGGATGCCTACTTCTTTGGTCTTTTGAACAGCCATGAAGGAAACGAGGCCGTACAAGCCCAGGCAGGAGATAAATATGGCCACCAGGGCGAAGAGCCTGAAAAGTTTCGAGGCCGCGGCTTCTGCTTTATAAAAGTCCAGGATCTTATGGTCGAAGAATGTCGGATCGAAGATGTGCTGCGGGAAAACCGTGGCATACCCGGTCGCCAGGCGGGACATGACCGATGGGATTTGGGTCGGATCCATATGCACCGCCAACATAGTATACCATTGAAGGGAATAGACCATGGCCAGGGGTTTGATCCCCTCTTGTTCGTTCAGGGGTCTGTCGTTGAAATCCTTCATCACTCCGGCGATGGGGAGCCAACGCGCGCCGCCGACAGCCCCAAGCCTTACCGTTTTCCCGATGATATCCTGATCCGTTTTGATTCCAAGCATTCGCGCCGCCGTCTCGTTGATCAGAACCTCCCGCACGGTATCCGAGGGGTAGGGCATGCGGCCGGCAGCCAGGTCCATATGAAAGGTCCTTTGGTAGTCCGAATCTCCATGGCGGATGGTGATGGAAAAGTCCTCCGGATTCGCTTTTCCATTGAAATAAATTGTGGTATTCCAGGCATTGTCCGAGGAAGGGGGCTCGTCCGCCAAGGTGGTCGACAGGACACCAGGAATCCTGGAAATCTGGTCCTTAAAATACACGTATCGCTGCTGGCTGGTGCTGTCGACCGGCAAATCCAGCATCGAAATAGCTTCGCGGTTGAAACCCATGGGGCGGTTCCGGAAGAAGGCCATTTGTTTTATGATAACCAGGGTTGCAATGATCAGCAACTGGGCTATTACGAATTGAAGAATCACCAGGCCCCGGCGCAGGGAAACGCCACCGGAGGCCCGTTTTACTTTGTTTTTAATGGCATCCGCCGGATCGAACCCTGAAAGGACCAGTCCGGGGTAAAATCCTGCCAGGAAGGTCACGCAAACCGCGGTGCCCAGCAGGAAGAGGATGGCAGTGGGTATTTTGAAAAGGTGGAGGGCCAAATCCCTTCCCATCAGGGACCCGATCTCAGGAAGGGCGAGTTCGGTAAAAATACAGGCCAGGATCAGCGCGAGGAAACTAAGCAACGCAGTTTCCTGAAAGAACTGAATCAGCAATTGCTTCCGGTTGCTTCCCAGGACTTTCCGCACTCCGATTTCCTTGGCGCGGTTTACGGACTGTGCCGTGCTCAGGTTGACGAAGTTGATGCAGGCGACCAGGACCAGGAATAAACCAATGAGGGTAAGTGCCCATAGTTCCTTTACCGTAAGGTTGGGATCCCCATACCGCGAATATTGTTCATCGAAGTGCTGACCTTTTACCGGCATCAGGGTGGTGATCGCGTGCGCGGATCGTTTGGATTCTGATGCGGCATAGTGTCGCTGCGAGAAAGCGTTCAACTGAGCCCTGATCGGAGCCGGATCTTGCCCGGGGTGCAATAGCACAAACAACTCGGAGCTGCTGCTGTTCGAGCCCCAAAAGGAGGGATTGGCAAAGGCGCGTGCGTTCAGAGACCGGTAGGTGGCGTAGGAAATGGCGATGCGCAGGGGCAAATCGGTATTGGTAGGGGGGTCCTGCAATATCCCCGTAACCAGGAGGGGCGTTTTCGAATCCCCCATCAGGACCGTCTTTCCCATGGCATCACGCCAGTTTCCAAACCATTTTTCCGCGATCGTTTTTGAGATGGCTACAGTACCCGGATCTGTCAGGGCGCTTGCCGGGGAACCTTCTATCCAGGGGTAATCGAAAATCGTGAATAATGCGGGCTCGACGTAATACATCCCGTCGGGCTCCTTGAATAATTTCTTTCCGTTGGCTATTGAGAACTGCGTGGCATCCAACTGCCAGGTAGCCGCCGCTTGTTCAAACTGCGTAAAGTCCTGGCGGAAAGCGTCCGGCATAAGAATCGGCACCGACCCGTAATAGTCGACCTTCCCGTCCTGGTAGTGCATCTCCGTGGACACCCGGTAAATCCGGTCGATGTTGTGGTGCCATGTATCATAGCTTTTCTCATTGCGGATGATGAGAAAGACCAGCAATGCGGAGGACATGCCTACCGACAGGCCCAGTATGTTGAGGATCGCAAAAGTCTTCTTCCGCCAAAGGGATCTCAGTGCTACTTTTAGGTTATTGCGAAACATATTATTCGTATTTGAGTGCTTTTACAGGATCAGCCAGGGCGGCACGGATGGAGCGATAACCTACCGTCGCCCAGGCGATCAGGACGGAGGCAAGCAGGGCTATCACAAAGACGACCCAGCTCAGGTCGGTATGGTAGTAGAATCCCTCCAGCCAGTGGTTCATAAAATACCAGCCCATGGGCGCTGATACCAGGAAGGCGCCTGCCACCAACAAGGTGAACTCGCGTGAAAACAGGTAGACTATGCTGCCGACCGAGGCGCCCAAAACCTTTCGGATGCCCACTTCTTTGGTCTTTTGAGCCGCCATGAAGGAAACCAGCCCGTATAGTCCCAGGCAGGAAATAAAGATGGCCAGGGCCGCGAAAATTTCGAAGAGATTGGCGGTCATGGCTTCGCCCCGGTAAAAAGAAACAATATCTTCGTCGAAGAACCTGGACCCGAAAATGAATTCGGGGTACACCTTTTCGTGGATCGCCTGGATGGCTTTCATCACGGAAGCAATCCTGCGGGGATCCATACGGACGGCAAGGGTCCAGTATTGCGAAGTATCCGACATCAGCAAAATGGGGCTGGACTTACCCTTCAGAGGGCCATCATTGAAATCGTTCATGACTCCGACGATCGGAATATAGTGACTTTCCCGTCCGAAGGGGTTGATTCGCTTTCCCAGGATATCGGAGGCGGAAGTAAAGCCCAGGGCTTTCACGGCGCGTAGGTTGACCACAGCTTCGGTGGCCGAATCAGAGGAATAGGGTATCCTGCCGGCCAGTAGGGAAATGTGGAATGTACGCAGGTAATCCTGGTCGCCATAGCGCCGGGTCAACTCGAAGTTTTCGGGGTGGGGGTGTCCCTCCAGGGTGAAGCCGGAGGTCCAGGACCCGTCGGTGGAAGGCGGTTGGCTGCATCGGGAAACAGACAGGACACCGGGTATTTGCACAACCTGGTTTTTAAAGTAGGTGCTACGCATTCCGCTACCCGCATCCACCAATGCGACAGCCTTACGGTCGAACCCCATGGGTCGCGTATAGAAATAGTGCATTTGCCGGACAACCACCAAAGTCCCGACGATGAGGAGCTGCGCAATCATGAACTGGACTATGACCAGCCCCCGCCTCAGGGATAGACCTCCGATATTGCGGGCGCTGATCTTGTTTTTCAGAGCCCCCACCGGGTTGAAACCGGAAATGATCAGCCCGGGGTAAGTACCCGCCAGCAGGGTCACCACGATCCCGGTGATCAGGAGGAACCCGAGCACTTCCGGAGAAAGGAGCGCCGCGGGAGAGATTTGCTTTTGCATCAAACGGTCGATGAGTCCCAGGGATACTTCCGCCAGGATACAACCCAGGATCAGGGCGAGGGCGACGAGGAATCCCGTTTCGCGCAGGAAACGGAGGAATAATTGCCCGCGCGTACCGCCAAGGACCTTCCGAACCCCGATTTCCTTGGAACGTTTCACACTCAGGGCGGTCGCCAGGTTGATAAAATTGATACTGGCCACCAACAAGAGAAAAAGGCCTATGAGCCCGAGGGACCACAGTTCCGTATATGAAAGCGCGGCATTTCCATAGTGACTGAACCGGCTGTCGAAATGCATCTCTTTCAGGGGTTGGAAATAACTCGAATCACGGGTATCCGAGGTGGCGAACAAGGGTGTATAATGCGTGGCCACAAAACCCGGCAACAAAGCATTCATGGACGAGATCGGGACGTTTTTGCGAAGCAGGAAAAAACTCTGTACGCCTGCACTGAAGTTGTCCCAATTACCAGGTTCAGTCCATTCTGTTGGATCCAACACGTGATAGGTTGCAAAGGATACGACCACACCGATGGGCATATCTGTATTGGCGGGGGGGTCCTCCAGGATACTGGTAATCATCATGGGCTTGTGATCACCCCTAAATAGTACCGTCTTCCCCACCGCGTCCTCCCAACGTCCGAACCATGCCTTGGCGATAGACCGTGTCAGGGCCATTGTATACGGCGCGCTAAGATCCGCGGGACCTCCGCTGAGCCACGTGAAATCGAAAATTTGAAAAAAAGAGGGCTCGGCATACAGGATATTCTCCTTGAATTTTTTCGGCGTGGCGCCCGGAAGTGTCAAAAGTTGACCCCAATCCTGGAAGGTTGTCGATTCCGCTTCGACCTGTGGAAATTCCTGTCTCAAAGCATCTCCCAATGGGATAGGCGCGCAGCCGTCATAATCCACAATGCCGTTGCGGTAGGTCTCGGTCGATACGACGCGGTAAATACGGTCCCGGTTCTTATGGAAAGCATCTATGCTGAGTTCATTGCGGATGAGCAGGAAAATCAGGAGGGCGCCCCCAACGCCAACCCCCAGTCCAAGGACATTGAGGAAGGAGAATTCCTTCTGCCTCCAGAGCGATCGTAACGTCTTATTCAACATGCGGCCAATTTTTCGGTGATCACCTGTCCGTCTTTCATATATACGATGCGTTTGCTGAAGCCCGCATCGTGCACGGAATGCGTGACCATTATGATGGTAGTGCCGCCTTCATTGAGCTCACACAGCAAATCCATGACCTCATTCCCATTGGCGCTGTCCAGGTTGCCCGTAGGCTCGTCCGCCAGGATGAGGTTCGGCCGGTTGATCAGGGCGCGGCCCACCGCCACGCGTTGCTGCTGACCTCCCGACAATTGTTGGGGAAAGTGCGCGCTCCGGTGAACGAGGTTCAGGCGACGCAGCATTTCACCCACCCTTTCCTTCCTTTCCCCCGAGGCTACACCGGCATAAATCAAGGGCAACTCCACGTTTTCGTAAACGGTCAGTTCATCAATAAGATTAAAACTTTGAAAAATGAACCCTATGTGGTGTTTTCGAAATGCAGATCGGTCCCTTTCTCCCAATCCGGTCAGTTCCGTTCCATTAAATGTATAACTGCCTCCTTCGGGTCTGTCAAGGAGACCCAGCACATTGAGCAGGGTGCTTTTGCCACATCCGGAAGGCCCCATGATGCTCACGAATTCCCCTGGCTGAACACTAAACGATACATCCTGGAGTGCCGTGGTCTCTACCTCTTCGGTCCGGTAAACCTTATTGAGTTGTTGAATCGAGATCATACGAAGGAAGGTGCAGAGGGCGTGCCCCGCCGTTTGACCATACATAAAAACTTGATTTTCAGAGGTGCGCCGGGTGGCCTGGAAAATAAAATGTTCATTTTCGGACAATATTTTGTACAAAATCGGACATTTGGCCATGCCCAAGCTTGCTGCGAACATTCTCATAGTGGATGATGACCTGGACATATTGGTGTCCGCCCGAATTTTCCTGAAACAGCACTTCCAGAAAGTCAGTATTTGCCAGGACCCCAAGGAATTGCACGCCTTGGTGACGGGCGAGGAAACGGACATCATCATGCTGGACATGAACTACCGGAAAGGGACCAACGACGGAAAGGAAGGTCTTTACTGGTTGAGATTTCTCCGGGAGACGGACCCGTCCCTGGTAGTGGTCCTGATGACTGCTTTCGGGGATGTCGAACTGGCTGTGGAAAGCCTGAAAGCGGGGGCGACCGATTTCATCCTCAAGCCCTGGAATAATGAAAAGCTCCTGGCTACCCTGAGTGCGGCGTGGCAATTGAGAACTACGGGCAAAAAACTCCAACGGGCGGAAAGGGTGCAGGAAACCTTGCAAAAGGATCTCCTGCGGGAATCCTCCGACTTTGTCCCGGGCAGGTCCCCATCTATGCAGGGTTTATTGAATACCCTGCGCAAAGCGGCTCCGACGGATGCCAATATCCTGATCCTTGGGGAAAACGGCACGGGAAAGCAAGTCATCGCAAAAGAACTCCATCGCCTGTCGGAGCGACCGAATGCGCCTTTCATTCACGTGGATTTGGGCGCTTTGCACGCCAACCTATTCGAAAGTGAGCTCTTCGGACACGCCAAAGGCGCCTTTACGGATGCCCGCGAGGAAAAAGCCGGACGATTCGAGCTGGCGGAAGGGGGTACCCTGTTCCTGGACGAAATCGGAAACCTTCCCACCCACCTTCAATCCAAGCTGCTCCATGCGCTGCAAAACAGGACCATCAACCGCGTCGGGGAGAACCGCCAGCGGAATGTCAATATCCGCCTGATTTGCGCCACGAATATGCCCCTGGCCAAAATGGTCCAGGAGGGGACGTTCCGGGAAGACCTGCTGTTCCGGATCAATACAGTGGAACTGGACTTGCCGCCCCTCCGGGAAAGGACGGAGGATATCCCCGCTTTGTTTCAACATTTCCTGGAGCTGTCCAACAACAAATACCGGAAGCACCTCCGGCTCCACAAAGACGCTACCGAAGCGCTGATGCGCTATCCCTGGCCCGGGAACATCCGGGAACTCCAGCACGTCATGGAAAGGGCGGTGATCATGGCCGAAGGCGAGGACATACGGGAAAGCGATCTACATTTATCCAGCCGCCGGACCGATCCGGCTATCGCCGCATCGGCTCCCACGGACCTGCTGAGCATGGAACAACAACTCATCAAGGCTGCTTTGGAAAAACACAAGGGCAATATCAGCAAAGCGGCAACAGACCTGGGCCTGACCAGGGCTGCCCTGTACCGCAGGATGGAGAAATACGGACTATGAAAGACATTCATGCGCTGCTGCAACGACACTTCGGATACAGCGCTTTCAGGCACCAGCAACAAGCAATCATCGAGCACCTCCTCGGCGGAAAAGATGCATTGGTCCTGATGCCCACCGGCGGAGGAAAATCGGTGTGCTACCAGATCCCGGCCCTGGCTTTGGATGGCGTGGCCATCGTGGTTTCGCCTTTGATCGCCTTGATGAAGGACCAGGTGGATGCTTTGCGCCAGCAAGGCATAGCTGCGGCTTTCCTAAATTCGTCGCTCAGTTCCGGGGAGCAATCCGAGGTTTTTCGGATGCTCAGGTCGGGGGCGTTGAAACTGCTCTATGTCGCGCCCGAAAGGTTGGTAACGCTTATCGATGTGTTGCAGTCGCAGCGCATTTCGCTATTCGCCATAGACGAAGCCCATTGTCTCAGCCAATGGGGTCATGACTTCAGGCCGGAATACCTGAACCTGGGACAGATCAAAACGCATTTTCCGCAGGTGCCCCTGATCGCGCTCACCGCCACGGCCGATGCGCGGACCCGGGAAGATATTACCAGCGGGTTGGGCCTCGATGATTATCGCTTATTCCTGCATTCGTTCAACCGCCCCAATATCTGCTATAGGGTCCTACCGAAAAAGCAATGGATGGAAACTTTGCTCGAATATCTTTCGGTTCGCCGGGAAGACAGCGGGATCATTTACTGCCTTTCCCGGAATGGAACCGAGGAGCTGGCTGAAACCCTTACCCTTCATGGGTTTCCCGCTGCGGCCTACCACGCCGGCCTGGACAAGGCGGTGCGGGAACAACGACAGAATTTATTTCTCAAAGACGACATCAGGATCATGGTGGCCACCGTAGCCTTCGGAATGGGCATCAATAAAAGCAATGTCCGTTATGTGATCCATGCCGATTTGCCCAAAAACCTCGAAGGGTATTACCAGGAAACAGGGCGTGCCGGACGGGATGGCCTGCCCAGCGAGGCCTTGTTGCTTTACAGTGCGGGAGACCTGTTCAAGCTCCGGCGCATGCTGCAAGACGAAGACGACTCGGGGCGCCAGGTGGAGAAACTCCGGAAAATGGCAGACTATGGTGAATACGGGGG
Organism: uncultured Chitinophagaceae bacterium; assembly: GCA_964544695.1. Lineage (GTDB taxonomy): Bacteria > Bacteroidota > Bacteroidia > Chitinophagales > Chitinophagaceae > Dinghuibacter. The sequence goes on along the minus strand of CAZJDB010000195.1, from coordinate 15,123 downwards.
CTGCAGGCGTCGTTTCCTCCTGGGCTATTTCGGAGAGGAGGCGGCTGCTTTTTGCGGAAATTGTGACAACTGCCTGGATGACTCCACGCGCGTGGATGCCACCGTATCGGCCCAAAAGGCGCTGAGCGCCGTTGCCAGGTTGCAGGAACGCTTTGGGCTGAATTACGTGGTGGATTTTCTCCGCGGCGGCGCCTCCATACGCCCCGTGCATCAGTCATTGAAGACCTATGGCGCAGGGCGGGATTTATCCAAAGACGCGTGGAAACACCTGATTCGAAACCTGGTTGGCGAGGGGCTGCTGGAGCAAACGGATGGTGAATATCCTTTATTGAAGTTGACGATCCGCAGTGCTTTGGTACTTAGGGGGGAAGAAAGGGTCTGGATCAAGGCTGCCCCAGCTCGCCGCGGACAGCCGGCGGTGGCGGCGCCTGCCGCGCCGGCTCTTGCGGCGCCTTCCGATCCGACCTCCGGGTCGCCGGCCGGCGATGCGCCAACCCGTGAGGAGGCGCTGTTTCAGGAACTGAGACAACTGCGGCGGAGTTTAGCCGACCGCGAAAACGTTCCGGCCTATATCGTCTTCTCAGACGCCACCCTCAATGAGCTGGCCACCTACCTGCCCCACTCTTCCGAAGATTTGGCAAGGATCAGCGGCTTCGGCGCCGTTAAATTGGAAAAATATGGGACTGCCTTTTTGCAATGCGTCCTGGATTACTGCACAGGCGCAGGTCTCAGCAGCCGGATGCATGTAAAGCTTAAAAAAGGGAACGCTGGGAGGAGATAAAACGGGGCTTGGTTAGTTGAAGACCGCAGGCTTCGTTCAGCTTGTCTACGAGATAGACCGTCAATTCTGGACTCAGGGTTTGATTGTGCACGAAGAAATACAATTCTTCCAGGCCATTGTCCAACCAGTAGCGGATCCTTTCCACCCAGGCATCTATCCGGGGGAAGTCGGTAGGATGCATGCCATTTCCGACGAAGCGTACGAATGCCTTGGGTATGGTCAGGTGCATGTGCGCGCACTCCCGGCTCCCGGCGGTATCTGTAATAACGGCGCCGATCTTGAGATTTCGCAATCGATCGAACGATTCTCCATTTTTAAACCAGTCGGGATGTCGCACCTCCAGGAAAAAGGGTAAATCAGTGGGTAGAGAATTCAAGTATTCAAACAGCGGATCTTTACGGTTTGGACCATACCGCTCGCTTAGTTGAATAAAGAGGGGACCCAGGTGATCGCCGAAGGCGAGAACCCCTTCCAGGAATCGGGTCGTGATGTCGTCAACACCCGTAAAGTTGCTGTAGTGACTGATCCGCTGGGGGATCTTCGGGCAAAAGCGGAAGGGCCGGCTATCCACGCGATCGGCCCATTTTTGAATGTCGCCGGGGCTGTAAATTTTATAGTGCGTGGCGTTGAGCTCAATGGCATTGAACTGGTGGATGTATTGTTCCAGGAATCCCTTTTCCCGGGTTCCCTCCGGGTAGAGTTTACCCACCCATTCCTTCCAGCCCCATTGCGCACAACCCAGGTAAATCCGGGGTTCTATCGGGGAGGGTTTGCCCCCGGCTAAAACGGCCTTGTTCGCCGCCGGTTCAGGAGGAAGGGAAAAATCGACCTGGTCCAGGTCGGGGAGGGGGACTTTACCGAACTTCATAGGCTATTTGCTCCGGAACGTGTTCATCATCACCCCGGCTGTCGTTGGGTGGCCGGTGTCGAAATCGGCCTTGCATTTTTGAATATACAGACCCAGGTCTATTTCACTGATCACTTCCACAAAATCATACGTCGGACGATACTGCGCGATAAACGCATCCAACTTCTTTTCATCGTCCATGTTCGTTATCTTTTTGATCAGGGTCCTGTTGAACCGGTGATCGATATACTTTTCGTGTTCCTCCCACTCAAAGAATTGCTGGTAGCCCTTTTGGCGCCGGTTGTAGTTGAAGCGGAACATATTGATAAAGGCATCCAGGTCCAATCCTACACTCCCGCTGGGATCCGTAGACGTAGCAACCCCCGGTTTCTGGTAATCGAAGATCTTTTCATACTCCCTGCGGTTGGCAATGGAGTCCTCACGGTATGATTCTTTGCGGATATAAATTTCCGGTAAATCGGGTGCATAGACGCGCAGGGCCACGTCGAAATCCCAGGGATTGTTGATGTCCTTTACCGCAAACCAGGGAGAACGCTTTCCCAGGTAAGAAAAATAAAGGGAGTCTTTATCGGTGAGGGTGATTTTGTAGACCCCCAGTGAATCCGTCGTTGTCTGAGGGCCTGATTTGCTGACCACGGTGACTTCCGTGAGCGGAACTTTCTGGCTGATATCGAAGACGGTTCCCTTGATCACGATCTGGGCAGAGGCGCAGTACATCATAAGCAAGCCTGAAAGTGACAGGACCCCGGTTACACTCAAGCGGACAAAAGTTCTCATCGAGTCGAAATTAACGAACTGGTATGATTTTAAATCATTGATGATTTGGTTTTAACAACTATTTCAACGGCCCATGTACACCATGAGGATTTGTACGTCGCTGGGTGTCACGCCCGATATGCGGGAGGCCTGCCCCAGTGTCCCCGGCCTGATTCTGCCAAATTTCTGCCTTGCCTCAGCCGAAAGCGCCTGCACGCGTTCGTAGTTGAAATTTTCCGGAATGGTCAGGTCCTCTAATTGGCTCATCCTGGCCACGAGTTCTTTTTCCTTCTGGATATATACATCGTATTTCAGTTGGATATCCGCCTGTTCCAATATGTCCTCGGGATAAGCCCCGAGCATGGTCCCCAGCTCGGGGATCGCCCTGTATATATCGGTCAATGCAATGCCCGGACGCAAAATTAGCTGCTGAACCCTTTGTTTTTGAGATAGGGGTGCCGACCCTTTCGACTCCAGGAACGCGTTCACCATTTCGGGCTCCAGGGATACCTCGGCGATTTTTGCTTTCAGTTGGGTCACCGCGGACTTCTTGGCCAGCATATGTTGCATCCTTTCTTCCGAAGCCAAACCCATCCGATAACTCAATTCGGTCAGCCTCAGGTCCGCATTGTCCTGGCGCAACAAGGTCCGGTATTCGGCGCGGCTGGTAAACATCCGGTAGGGCTCTTCCGTCCCCTTACTGATCAGGTCATCTATCAACACGCCTATATACGCTTCACTCCTTTTTAGAATGAGGGGATCCTCCTCTTTGGTTTTGCGGTGCGCGTTTATCCCCGCCATCAGTCCCTGGCAAGCCGCCTCTTCATAACCCGTGGTCCCATTAATTTGCCCCGCGAAAAATAGATTTTCGAGGCGCTTGGTTTCCAGGGAATATTTGAGTTGGGTTGGCGGGAAGTAGTCGTATTCAATGGCATAACCGGGTCGGAAAAAGCGGCACTTCTCGAACCCTGGAACCATTCTTAGTGCTTGATATTGAACGGATTCCGGCAGGGAGGTCGAGAATCCGTTGACGTATATCTCCACGGTATTCCAGCCCTCGGGTTCCACGAACAGTTGGTGCCTGTCCCGCTCTGCAAACCGGTTGATCTTATCCTCGATGCTGGGGCAATACCTGGGGCCAACCCCATGAATGCGGCCCTGAAACATGGGGGACCGGTCAAACCCTGTTTTCAATATATCGTGCACTTCCGGGCTGGTATAGGTAATCCAACAACTCCGCTGGGCGCTTGGCTCAATTCTGGGCGTTGGGAGATAGGAAAAGCCGACTACCGTTTCATCGCCTTTTTGTTCGGCCATCCTGGAATAATCCAGGCTCCGCCCATCCACCCGGGGAGGGGTCCCGGTCTTTAGGCGATCGCTTTCAAACCCAAGGGTTAAGAGTTGTTCGGTGATTCCGGTAGCTGCTTTTTCCGCGACCCTGCCGCCGCCGAATTGCTTCTCTCCTATATGAATGATCCCGTTCAGGAAGGTGCCATTGGTCAGAATAACGGTCTTGGACCGGATTTCGTGACCCAATCCGGTTCGAACCCCTTCCACCCTGTTCCCCTTGACCAGCAGACCGTTAACCATGTCCTGATAAAAATCCACCCCTGGAGTCTGTTCCAGCATTTCCCTCCACACGGAGGCAAAAAGCATCCGGTCGTTTTGGGATCGAGGACTCCACATGGCGGGGCCCTTGGAAAGATTGAGCATTCTGAATTGGATCGTGCTTCGGTCGCTCACCCTTCCGGAATAGCCGCCCATAGCGTCGATTTCCCTTACGATCTGCCCTTTTGCAATGCCTCCCATGGCAGGGTTGCAGCTCATTTGAGCAATGGTCTGCAAATTCATCGTGACCAATAGGACCTTGGAACCCATATTGGCTGCGGCAGCCGCGGCCTCACAGCCGGCGTGGCCGGCACCTACCACAATGACGTCATATTCGGGAAACATGGGGCAAAGGTACGATTTTAGCAATGGTGCAAAGGTTCCACGTAAAACGGTTTCTTTACGAAACATGCTTAATTTTAGGGTATGGCCAGAAAAAAATGGACCGCTCAAACCGAAATAACACCCACTTTGATCCGGTTAAGGGAAAAACGGAAGTGGCAGATTGCCCTGAGGCGGTACGTCCGCGAGGGAAAATGGAGTGCTTCCTATGCCCCCTATTTTGGAATCGACATCGCGCATTTCAGGGAATGGATTGCCCTGCAATTCGAAGGGGAGATATCCTGGGACAGCTTTGGGGAAGGCTGGCAATTCGATCATATCCTCCCTCTGGTCTATTTCGACTTTGAAAAGGACGCCGAACTGCGCCTTTGCTGGAATTTTACCAATATCAGGGTCCAAAGGGTCCTGCCCGAATCGGAGGCATCGGGATTAGACATCCTTGGCGCCAAGGCCTATTTCGAAACGCTATATACGCGAACAGGTTATCCCCTTTGCCGGGAGATGCTCGACAAAATCAAAAGGCTGGAGGGGGCCCAACTGGGTCAGGTGGGTAAGCAGGTTTCTTTTCTCAACCAAAACATGTCCCTGTTAACCACGGTCGCGTCGTTCAATGCCTATGAGTATGGGCAGCTCAATGAGGGCATCCCTCTTGAGAAAATACTGGAAGAAAAGCGGATGTTTCAATAGGAAACTGTTCTTCGTGGAACATTCCCGCCGGTGATCCCGGCGGCCTATGGGAGATTTTTCCTGCTGACCGCGAGGTATTCTTCCTCTTTGGCCCGCATTGTCTTTGCCTGGGCGCGGGTCTTATCCTTATAGCCGCACAAATGCAGGGCTCCGTGGAAAATGACCCTCAGCAATTCCTCCTGCACCGAGACCCCCAGGCCATCCGCATTTTCCCGGACCCGGTCGAGGCTGATGTAGATTTCTCCTTCGACACCACCGCGCGCGGGGTCCGGCGAAAGATCAAAGGTTATAATGTCCGTGTATTCGTCATGGTTCAGGAATTCGCGGTTGATCGACAGAAGGTATTCGTCTGAGCAAAAGACGTACTGAAGGGAGGCTAACTTCGTCGCCTCCTTCTTGAACAGGCCAGTTAATATCTCCTTCAGAGTGGCCCTGTACCGAAGGTTAACGGAAACGTCCGCGTTGGCAAATTGGATCATGGGGGATTTCCGCAATTCGTAAGCGTGGTGATTCGTTACAAAGGTAGCTTTGCGGCGACAATGGTTGATCATGTTAAAAAGACTATCCCAGGTATCCATCGGGCAAAAAGCCATCATCCGGTCCTTTGATAAAGACGAAATCTTCCTCAAACTGATGGAAATGGGCTGTGTGCCGGGGGAATTCGTCACGATAGACCTGGTAGCTCCCTTGGGGGACCCTATTTCAATTTCTATTGCCGGCTATAACCTCAGTCTTCGTCTCGAAGAAGCCAATAAAATCTGGGTAGAAGTAGCGGAGGATCCATCCGCTATCTTTGAGCGATGAACATCGGTTTGTATTTCGGCTCTTTCAATCCCATACACACTGGTCATCTCATTATTGCCCAGCATTTCCTGAATCAAACCGGCCTGCATCAGGTATGGTTGGTCGTTACCCCCCAAAATCCGGTCAAGCCTCAGGGTACCCTTCTCAATGAATACCATCGCTTGCATCTGGTGCGCCTGGGTATAGGAGATAATCCCGGAATTAAGGCTTCCGACGTCGAGTTTTACCTTCCTAAACCTTCCTATACCAGCATCACACTGGCCTACCTGGAAGAAAAACATCCCCAGCACGAATTTGCGCTCCTGATGGGAAGCGATAGTTATCAAAACCTTCCCAATTGGCATAACGCGGCCTTCATAATGGCCCGGTACCCTATTTACGTGTACGAAAGACCAGGCTTTGTTCCGACTGAAATCCCGACGGCGCAAAAGACGACGGTCCTGAAAGCACCCATTCTCGATCTCTCCGCCTCACACATCCGAAACCTGCTAAAGGAGAAAAAACCAATTACCTACCTGGTTCCCAGGGAAGTAGCGCTGGAAATCGAAAAGAACAATTATTATAGGTAGGCTCACACGATCCACCCTAATAATAAGCAAATCAACACGATATACGGGGATCGCAGCTTGGTGAAGTAGAGCATGGAGAAGGTGGCCACGATAACGAGGAGGTTTACGTAGCTCACGGTTCGGTTGTCCAGCAGGGACACATCCTTAAGAAGATAGAAAAAGGAAGCGACCATGATCCCCACGACCGCCGCCTGTATCCCTTCAAGGGATCGGTATACGACGGCATACTTCTTCAGGTTATGCCATATGGGGTAAAAAAACAAAACCAATAATACGCTGGGCAGGAATACCCCCACGACGCCGATCAAACAACCCGCTGCCTGGTACAGGGGACCCCTTGCCTTCAGCGCCATTCCCCCTGCGTATGAACATATAGAAAAGGTCGGTCCGGGAACGGCCTGCATCATCCCTGCCCCAGTCAACAGGTCCTCCCCGCTCATATATCTCGTTTTATCGCGAACCACGAACTGCTCGTACATCATGGGAATCAAGACCTGACCCCCTCCGAACACGATACTCCCAAACCGGTAAAAATTCTCGAAGAGGTTGTATGCCCTACGGTTCTCCCATTGTTGCTTTCGCGCCGTCTCGCTCACAAAACCCGCGGCGATAAAAACGAACAGAAAAAGCCAGATATTGGTCCACCTGATCTTCTTCCGTTCGTGGGGGATCTGGGGGATACGTTTGCTGCTGAAATTTGTGACTATCCCACTGAGTATTATTAGAATAGGGAAAATCCAGGGAGTCTTGAAGAAGGCATAAGTGAGGATCGCCGCAACGACCATGATGACCCGTGTGATGGTATTCTTGATCGCCACTACGAAGACCTGGGTGGTGGCGTAGGCCAGGAAACCCACAGCCATTGGCTGTAAATACTCAAAAATGTTCTTGTGGAGAGCCCTTGTATTCACGTAAGGGACAACGAAAGAAAAAAGACCCATCAGGAAACAAGCAGGGGTCAGCCAAACCAGGAGTGTAAGGATGCCCAAGCCAACTCCACCCCTTTTATAGCCAATCAAGGTAATCGTCTGAGAAGAGGAAGCCCCGGGTAACAGTTGGCAAAAGGCATTATATTCTAACAGCTCTTCTTCCGTAACATCCCCCCTCCTCTTCACGAACGTCTTGATCATCATGCCCATATGTCCTTGGGGGCCCCCGAACGCCGTTATGCTGTACCAAAATACAGCCCTAAGGAAAGGTCCGTGTCTACCCAGCATAGTTTATTTTTTGAGGCCAATTTCCCGGAGGCGTTCGTCCAGGTATTCTCCTGCCGTCATATCCTCATCCAGGCGCATACTACTTTTAGGGTGAAGGAAGAAGGGAATGGAAAACCGAGAGGTATGCCATAATTCCCTGGGTGGATTCACCACCCTGTGCGTAGTGGACCTCAACCGGTTATTGGTCAGCCGCTGGAGCATATCCCCCACATTTACCACGATCTGGTCGGGCAAAGAGGTCACTGGCAACCAATCGCCCTGCTTTGTCAGGATTTGCAAACCATCTGCGGAGGCGCCCACAAGTAACGTTATCAGATTGATGTCTTCGTGTTGTTCCGCACGGACCGCACTTTTCGGTTCCTGTGTAATAGGGGGATAGTGAATGGCCCTGAGGATGGAATTTCCATTGTGCACGAACCCGTCGAAATAGGACTCTACCAGGCCCAGGTAGCGCGCAATGGCCCTGAGTAATTCGGTTCCCGAGGCCTCAAATGCCCTGTATGCTTCGTGAAACGCCTGGTCGAACCCATTTACTGCAGCCACCCTGACATTAGGCGGGTAATGTTCCACGCCTTTCTCTCCGTCTTCCACTTGCTGCCCATATTGATAAAACTCCTTCAGGTCGGGCGCATCAAATCCTTTGGCGTGTTCTTTTCCAAAGGAGGTATACCCCCTCTGCCCCGCAAGCCCTGCGATTTCGTATCCCCGCTTCTTTTCCAGGGGAAGGGAAAAGAAATCCTGGACGACTTCGTATATCTGGTTGATCAGGGGCTGGGCAATGCCGTGATTCTTTACCGCCACAAACCCCACTTCTTCAAAGGCGCGACCCAATTCCCCGATGAAAGCAGCCTTATCCTCCGGGGTTCCGCGGGTGAACCTGCCTAAATCTACACAGGGAATGTTCATAAAAAGCTTTTTAGTCTAAAACTCACAATTTTGCGGCGTCCGAGGAAAAGGAATGACATCCCTGATATTCCCCATGCCTGTAACAAACTGGACCATCCGCTCAAACCCAAGTCCGAATCCGGCATGCGGAACCGTTCCAAACCTCCGCGTGTCCAGGTACCAGGACATCTCCTCGATAGGTAAGTGCATATCCGCCATCCTATCGATGAGTTTATCCAGCCTTTCTTCCCTTTGGGATCCTCCTACGATTTCACCGATTCCCGGGGCCAAAATGTCCATGGCGGCAACCGTCTTTCCGTCATCGTTCTGCCGCATATAGAAGGCTTTTATTTCCTTCGGGTAGTTGATAACGATGACGGGCTTTTTGAAATGTTTCTCTACGAGGTACCGTTCGTGCTCACTTTGCATGTCGATACCCCAACTGACGTCGTATTTGAATTTCTTCTTCTTGTACGCAGGGGATTGGAGGAGAATATCGATCGCCTCCGTGTAGGTGATCCTTTCAAAACGATTATTCAATACAAACTCCAGTTTTTCCAGGAGACCCATATCCGATCGCTCCGCCTCGGGTTTGCCCTTCTCTTCCTCCTGGAGACGCTTGTCCAGGAATTCCAGGTCTTCTCGGTTGTGTTCCAACACGTAATGAATAATATACCGGATGAAGGCTTCGGCCAGATTCATGTTGTCCTCCAGGTCGTAAAAGGCCATTTCGGGTTCAATCATCCAGAACTCTGCCAGGTGACGGGCCGTATTCGAATTCTCAGCCCGAAAGGTGGGCCCGAATGTATATATCTCGCTGAATGCCATGGCACCCAACTCTCCTTCGAGCTGCCCGCTTACGGTCAGGTTGGTGCGCTTGCCAAAAAAATCCTGGGTAAAGTCTACAGTCCCGTCATCTTTTACGGGCGGATTGGCGGGGTCCAGGGTCGTCACCCGGAAAAGCTCTCCTGCCCCCTCCGCATCCGAAGCAGATACAATCGGAGTATGTAGATATACAAACCCCCGCTCATTATAAAAGCGATGAACGGCAAAAGCCAGCGCGTGACGGACCCGGAAAACAGCACCAAACGTATTGGTTCTAAAGCGCAAGTGCGCAATTTCTCTCAGGAATTCAAGGCTATGCTTCTTCGGCTGCAGAGGATACTGTGCCGGGTCGCTGTCTCCCAAAATTTCCAGGGAAGTGGCTTTCAACTCGATTTGCTGCCCTTTTCCCTGGGACGCCACGGTTTCACCCGTTACTTTCATGGAGGCGCCGGTCGTAATTCGTTTCAAAAGCTCAGGATCCTCCTGATCAAAGTCTACCACGACTTGCAAATTCCCATTGGTCGAACCGTCATTCAGGTCGATAAACCGGTTGCTTCGGAAGGTCCGAACCCATCCCATCACCGTGAGGGTTTTTCCGGTCTCAGGGGAAGCCAAAATATCCTTGATTTTCGTTCTCTGATTCAGCATAGCAGGGGAAAGTAGGCAAACCTAAAACAAAGTGCCCAAAAGCCCAATAATTCGTTAAGTCTGGAAAAAACTTTTTTCTTTTCGCACTTTTCTGTGTAAACTTGCACCGGAAGAAGCCAATTCACCCAGCGCCTTTTTCCTTAGCTCATCAGATTTCATCATTCCGATCAGGCTAACAATTTTCAAATCCATTATTGTTTTTGCCCTCCAGCTGAAGTCCAAACCTTGGACCACCAGAACGGAGTTTATAAATCCTACTAAATTTTCAATGTGTTTTTTTTATGTATGATATCCTACAACTGAACGACATGCTCGTTCCTGAGTTGCATGACATTGCAGAGCAGTTACATATCCCCGGCTCCAAAAAGTTAGACAAACAAGAACTGATTTACAAAATCCTTGATAGGCAAGCCGTCGTGGCCAGCGAAACTAAACCCGACAACGACGAAAAGCCCAAACGCAGACGCATCATTAAAGCAACTACCTCCAATACCACGGAAGAAGCATTTGTGGAAAATGATCCCGAGGGTGCTTCCAAAAAGGATAACAGGAGACCACCCCGCAAAGAAAAAGAGGCCCAGGCACCCGCTCCCATTCAGGCTTCATCCGCCGCCAGCAAAAGGGGCCGGAAGCCCGGAACCGGTAAAAAGAGGGAAGACGGACAACCCATGCTGCCCCTTGAATCCGAAGGTGGCGATGAAAAAGGCGATACACAAAGCGGTTCGACACACCCGGCTCCCGATACCACGCGTCTTCAAAATGATTTGCTCAGCCTCGTGGAAGAATCCGACCCTTCTCTCACAGAAGACTCCACCCCCATTCCGTCCAGGCAATATCCCCAAAGAAGGGAAACCAATTTCAACATTGAATTCGACGGCGTCGTAGTGGGCGAAGGTGTCCTGGAAATGATGCCTGATGGCTATGGTTTTCTGCGCTCGAGCGACTATAATTACCTGAGTTCTCCCGATGATATTTACGTGTCTCCCTCCCAGATCAAGCTGTTTGGTTTGAAGACCGGAGACACCGTTAATGGTTATGTCCGTCCTCCAAAAGAAGGCGAAAAATATTTTGCCCTTCTGAAGGTGGATACCATCAATGGTAAATCCCCGGAGGAGGTCAGAGACCGGGTTCCCTTCGACTACCTGACGCCCTTGTTCCCTTACGAGAAACTCAATTTGTCCAACGGGATGACCAATTATTCCACCCGTCTGATCGACCTGTTCACCCCCATAGGAAAAGGCCAACGCGGACTCATCGTCGCCCAACCCAAAGTAGGTAAAACGGTGCTTCTCAAGGAAGTGGCCAATGCCATAGCCAAAAATCACCCCGAATGTTACCTGATCGTCCTGCTCATCGATGAGCGTCCGGAAGAAGTTACGGATATGGAGCGCAGCGTAAATGCCGAAGTGGTGGCATCCACCTTTGACGAACCCGCTGAAAAGCACGTGAAGGTATCCTCCATCATCCTTCAAAAAGCCAAACGCCTGGTCGAATGCGGCCACGATGTAGTCATCCTCCTGGATTCGCTTACCCGCCTGGCCCGCGCCCACAATACCGTCGCCCCCGCTTCGGGTAAGGTACTCAGCGGTGGCGTAGAAGCCAACGCCATGCAAAAGCCCAAGCAATTCTTCGGAGCTGCGCGTAAAGTCGAAAACGGCGGTTCGCTGACCATCATCGCCACCGCCCTGGTCGATACCGGCTCCAAAATGGATGAGGTCATTTTTGAAGAATTCAAAGGTACCGGTAACATGGAGCTGGTGCTCGACCGTCGCCTCGCCAATAAGCGCATTTACCCCGCAATAGATCTCAACGCCTCCTCTACCCGCCGTGAGGACCTGCTGCTGGAACGGGATATCCTGCAGCGCATGTACATCCTCCGCAAATACATGTCTGACATGAATGCGGATGAGTCCATGAATGAGATTCTCAAGCGCATGAAGGGGACAAAGGACAACGAAGAGTTCCTCGCGTCTATGAACAGCTAAATTCCTTTTTAACTTCCTTGGCCCGAGGGAGGAGGAGAGCCGCTCACTCCGCGTCAGGCCCCCGTATGCAATCCACTTCGCAAGACTTGTTTATGGGGGCCTGAAAGCTGTGTTCGCAGCTCCCCTCCCCCCTCGGGCCAGGTGTTTATATGCAAGAAACTAGCGCTCGGAAGAATGCTGCGATCGCGCCAATAGTAAAGGTGCCAGGCGGCTGACTCACGTAGAATGCTGATGGCGCGAAGGCCTCACGAAGATGCCGGCGAAATTGCTCACGTTAATAGATGCCAGCGGGACAAATTTATTTGAGCAAAGTAGTGTCGAAGAGCTTAAGGATACGCTTGTATTCGTCCGTCCAGGAAGAGGGTTCGACAAACCCGTGGTCTTCGACCGGATAGATGGCGATAGACCAGTTGTCCTTCCCCAGCTCGATGAGCCGCTGCACGAGCCGCACATCATCCTGGAAGTTGACATTGACATCCACCATCCCGTGGCAAATGAGCAAATTCCCCCGCAAGCCTGAGGCGAAATTGATGGGGGAGGAGCGGGCGTATGCCAGGCTGTCGTTGAAAGGTTCGTTGAGGATCTCGGCGGTATAACCATGATTGTAATGAGCCCAGTCCGTAACCGAGCGGAGCGCAGCGCCGGAATGGAAAACCGTAGGTGCGGTAAACATGGCCATCTGGGTCATAAAACCGCCATAGCTGCCCCCATAAAGGCCGATGCGCGCGGAATCGATGCCCATGTTGGCAACCATGTAGCGCGCGGCGTCAACTTCGTCATCCAGGTCCTTTCCGCCCATGTGCCGGTAAATGCCCGTTCTCCAGTCACGACCATAGCCGGCGCTGCCCCTGTAGTCGATATCCAGGACGGTGTAGCCTTTATCGGCTAAGAGATTGTTGAACATGTATTCCCGGAAATAGTGTTCGCTCCAGCCGTAATCTACATTTTGGAGATATCCCGCGCCATGCACAAAAATGACTGCTGCGCCGTTCTTTCTGCCCGGAGCGGGGTCGTACACCCGGGCATAGACGGGCCTGCCGTCACGGGCGGTAAAGGTGAAGATGCGCGTGTCCCTCCAGGGATAGGCTTTGAATTCGGCGCTCATGGCTTTATCGGTAACCTGTATAGGTTGCTTGCCCGGAGCGTTTTCCTGTATGTATAATTCCGAAGGCTTGTTAATATAACTGTACAGGTAGGCAATCCAATGCTGGTCGGGAGAAAGGGAAACCTCATACATGCCGGTTAGGGTCGTAATCTTTTCAGCCTTGGAGCCGGGGACGACGGAGAGGCGATACCAATTTTGTTTTCCGGGGTGCGCCTCGTTGGTCAGGAGGTAAAAGTATTTCTTATCGTGACTAAGAACGGCCTGCTGGACTTCATAATTTCCACCGGTTAGTGCGGTCTTCTTTCCAGCTTCCAGGTCATAGGTATATAAGTGCGCGTAACCCGTCAACTCGCTTTCAAACCAGCAGGTATGGCTGTTCAACCAGCCCAGTTCGCCCCGTTCGATGCCCGGTCCTCCGATCCAGGCTTCATCCCTTTGGCGGTCTACCAGGCCTAAAGTGCCTGTGGTGGCATGGATTTCCATGATCCACCGGTCTTTGTAATCGTGGGAGCGGACTTCTACAACGGCCCTCGAGCCTTCGTCATTCCAAATAACGGGACCGAAAGAGACGTCGCGTGGTCGCACGCGGCCAGATTTCCGGGAGGGATAATCCTTTACGTAATCCGGCTCGTCGTTGATGCCCGGGAGGCTGTCGGTTTTTAACTCCATCACGGTGTCCCCGGACAGATCATAAACGTAGAAGGTGTACTTTCCCTGGGGTGCGCCTACCTTGGTTCGGCCAGGTATATCGGTTGTGAAGCCCGATTCAGTTACGTAGTTGGGGACGATGGTATTTTTCGACCCGGTTGGGGCTTGATAGAGTTCATAGGTCACGTAGCGCCCATCCGGTGAGATCGAAGGGTTTAAAACCGATCTTTCCCCGACATTGATCACCTTGAGTGTGTCGGTATTTTTTTCGGCTTTGAGGTAGGCCTCCTGGGCATCGTGTTTCGCCTTCCGCTCCCTGAGTACATCCATGAGCTGGAGTTGTTGGCGATCCAGCCACTCCCCCTGGGGGTCCGTGGCGGTTCCTTCGGACGATGCAGCGCCACGGCGGCCGCCTCGGCCCGGCCCCATGGTGACAGGTGGCGCCTCGCCCGTGCTCCTCCTGAAATCGGTCAACTGATAGGTGGCGCCGGATGCCCTTTCCCATGCATACAAATTATCCCCCATACGGTAAACGATCCACGCATCCCCACGGGCAAATACCGGGTTGAATTTTGATTCCTGGGTGCGGGTGATCCGATAGGTCTTATCCAATTTGAAGTCCAGCAAATACAGGTCATTTTCGTAGGTGTATACCATCAGGGTCCTGGAGCGGTTGTAGTTGCCCCTGGCTTCTGCCTCTCGCCTGGAAGCGGTTAGGAAATTCATTTTTACGGGATTCGTGCCGGTCAAACCGACCTGGTATGTGGAATCGGAAGGCGCCCTGTCGGGGTTCCATTCGAAATAAAGTTCTTTACTGTCTGGAGACCAGAATTCGCCCGAGGGGGAGGTTCCGATCCATTTGGGGTCCCTCATGATCATAGGGACGGTTAATTCCTGGGCGCTGAGGGGTCCGGCCGCAAGCAGAAGCAGCCATACGAATAGGTTTCTCATGTCCTAAATCTATCACAACTAAGCGATAATTTTGCAATTCTATGCCGGCGGATAAACTGACGATAGAATCCTTCCTTCAAAAAGCATCGGAATTCCCCGTGCTGGACGTTCGTTCTCCATCGGAATACACGCACGCGCATATTCCCGGCGCTCATTCTTTCCCCCTGTTCTCGGATGATGAGCGGCGAAGGGTAGGCACCGCATACCACCAGGAAGGAAGGGCGCCCGCCATTAAAATCGGCTTCGACCTGTTCGGCCCCAAGATGAAAGATTTCGTTGAAAAAGCAGACGCCCTAGGGAGCAGGACGTTCCTGGTGCACTGCTGGAGGGGGGGTATGCGAAGTGGGGCTATTGCCTGGCTGCTCGATTTCTACGGCTTCCGGGTGTATACGCTCGCGGATGGTTATAAGGCCTTCAGACGTTGGGTGTTGACGCAATTCGAGA
>CAZJDB010000194.1:0-4259 GCA_964544695.1 uncultured Chitinophagaceae bacterium | reverse complement strand
AGATCGGGCAGTGCATCTATAAGGATTCGATTACGGTAACCTTCGACGATAGCTTGCGCGTACACCTGCCGGCGGATACCTCTGCTTGCAATGGGAGCGATTTTACCCTGACGGTCCTGGGGAACCCCGATACCGTGACCTGGCAGGATGGTCTTCAGGCTTTTTCCCATGCCGTTCCCCAACCGGGAGGGACGTATACAGCCATCGCCAAGAACGGATGCGGAGCGGATACGTTAGCCTCCGTGGTCACTTTTGGGGAATGCGCCTGCAACCTTCTCCTGCCGGACGCCTTTACGCCCAATGGGGATGGCATCAACGACATTTTCAAGCCCCTGAATTTCTGCAAGATGAGCCAGTATACCTTGCAGATATACAATCGGTATGGAACCCTGGTGTACCACTCGGAGGATCCCGAAACGGGCTGGGACGGGAATTGCCTGGGGATTGCGGCGACGCCGGGGAACTACGTCTGGCAGGTGATGTACACCAACTCGGGACAATCCAGGCCCACCCTGAAGAAGGGAAATGTCGTACTCATTCGTTGATTCTCCTATTGCTTTTTTATTTTGGGGTTGCTACCTTGGGGCATGCGTGTAAAAATCCTTATTGCAGTTGTCGTTTGTGTCTTCGGGGCCCTGCAATTTTTCAGGCCTTCGTTGGACAACCCGCCGGTTGTTGCTTCTTTTAGCGGGCCTCCGGCTATTTCGCATCTGTTGCGCCGCTCCTGTTACAATTGCCATTCCAATGAAACCAAACTTCCCTGGTTTGACAAGATCGTTCCTGCTTATTGGCAGGTGGCCTCGGATGTGCGTCTGGGTCGGGCTGTGTTGAATTTTTCCAATTGGGATCCACACCAGCGCGGGTTGCTGTACGAATCATTGAATCAAATGACGTTTGGGGTGATGCCGCTGGCGTCTTACCGATTTGTACATAGGGATGCGGCGATCAGCGATAGTGATATTGCGGTTTTCAAGGCGTATTTGCGGTCGTTGCCTCCTGTTACTATTTTCGATACTGCGCGGCGGGGGGCTTTGGAAAGGCAGAGGCTTGCATGGCCTTTTTTTGGCGCTGTTTTGCCCGCTTTGAGTGGTATTCCTTTTCCTTCCGGTTTCGATCGATGGGGTATCGTCAGTACCACCGACCGGACGGATAATGGGACGATGCGCGTCATTTTCGGGAACCCGGTGGCGCTTCAGGCAATTCGGGATGGTCATACCAACCCCTGGCCTGACGGAACCATTTTCGCAAAAGCGGCCTGGGCTTCGATGGGGGATAGCGCATCCGGGGTGATCCATTCCGGGGCTTTTTTGCAGGTCGAATTCATGATCAAGGACCATCGCGCGTATAGGGCTACCGACGGGTGGGGCTTTGCCCGATGGGTCCACGGTTTGCAGCTCACGCCCTATACCGGTTCTTCCTCCGAGTGCGTGCGCTGTCATGCCCCCATGAAAGCGCACGACTTCGTGTTTACTATTCCGGTGCGCAGCGTGGCGCCCTCCGGGTGGTCCCTGGTTAGTTCGTTTATAGATTCCAGGGCCGGGACGATGTCTACCCTTTATGGGGATAGCGTCGCTGTCGCTGCGGCCCGGTCGGGGCGGCCTTATCCATCTCATTCGGGACTGTTGTTGGCTACGTGGGTGCAAAGGGAGGATCCACATTGGTTCGGAGCACTCATCCCCGGGGAATTGAAGTCGGTGGGGGCGCCTGGAGATTCTTCACTACGAGCTTCCGTGATACCATGATTCAACCCAATACAAGATTTTTGAGCCGGTCTTCCAGCACTTGTTTATACTTTTTCTTAGCCTCATCACTCAAAAAGCTATGCAGTACAAGTTCCATGGCTTTCGGTATTCCATTCAGGATGTCGTTCATCACGGATCCCGCCAAGTTCGGATTGATTCCGGCCATTTCCGCAAAGGTCAAGAAGGATGAGCGCGTATAGGTTCCAAAAAGCGAAAAGGTTTTTTCATTGCAGTCGCCTTCATAAAGTCCTCCATGAAGAGCTAGCAGGCTGTCGTCTATGTGCAGGGCCGTGCATAAAAGATCATAAGCCGGTGAAAGCAGGAAATCCCCCTGTTCCGTTTCCATGAGTGAGAAGTTCTTCAAATGCGCGTCTCCATTGCCAATAAGGTAATTATAGACCATAAGACGGAAAAATTCCAGCAGCACCACCGGTGAAGCCGCAGCGTATCGTTGGATCTGTTTTGCAATATCCAGGTAGGAGGCATTATATTTAAAATCTTCTCCTTCCTTTTCGGGTGTCTTTGCCAGCAGAGAGGCAAAATCCTCAACCTGATATTTGCTGATCCCATCCGGCTTGTAATCGAAGCGTCGGGTGATATAAGCCGGTGAACCATCGTCAAAAAAGATCATGCCGCAGGCCGCCGTTTTAATGCCATACACCTGCCGGGCGATCTGCATACTCACATGCTCATTGGCCGGCAGATCGGATACCATTTGCAGTCGTTCTGTCGGCACCGGTTTTAGAATATGGGTTCCATTCTTGTCGGTGAGATGCAAGCTATTTTTTTGAAGCCGCAAACTGTATTTTTCTTGGACCCCGCTAAAGCTGATCCGTTTTCTTTTTTCATTATACTCCGTGTTTGTGCCCGGTGGCCCGAAAGGCAGTAAGTGCGATACCTTCTTGGATCTGTTGCCAAATAAGACAAGCTGCGCGGACGGGCTGTAGGTAGAAAAACCGGGCTGCAGAGTGGAAGGGCAATATTTAATTTCAGGAAGGTTCATGAAGTTCTTTTATGGTCAGTGGTCCGATATTTTCGCTGGCAGCGGTAGCGAGTAACAAGCCGAAATAGTCTTTTTCATCAATTTTCAAAAGCCTGTTCTGCATGGCCTTATTGGCACCTTCGCTCAGCATATTCACAAAGGGGGGGAAGAGGACCTCACTCTCATAGGGTGCTTCTCTTTGTGGCAATGTGAGACTAACAGGCTTGCTTCCTGCCGTTGACAAGTAGTTCTTATCATAAGTGAACCGATAGGCCCTCTCAGATTTGGAGAGAATTCCGGCTAACCGGCCATTGTACAATACTTGGGCTGCCCTCATACATCACTGTTTTTCGAAGGTTCTTTCAATACCCATTCCAGGCGCAACCCAAGGGGATCGGCGAGTTTTGTTAGGGTACTCAATGAAGGATTTCCTGTTCCCTGCTCCACCATTTGGATGGTGCGGGTGCTGATACCAGATAGAGCAGCTAGCTGGGATTGCAATAGGCCCAATAATTCCCGTCTTCGGCGGATCACCTCACCCAATTTTAGCAGCGAATTGCGCATTATAATTTGCTTATAGGCGTAAAAATATCAAAAATTAGTGAGATTTTCACTAAAAGCGAAGTATAATTCGTTTTTGGTTACTTAGTGTGGATTTGGAGACTTGGAAAGGTAAAAGCGAATTTTATTGCACTTTTTAGGTACTTTTTCCAACCAGTTCCATTTTAGGAAGTTAAATCAATCGTCGCGATGCCCGAACGACAAGAAGTAAGTCGCCCGGAAAGTAAAGAGGTTCACCCCCGGATCGGGATTGGAGAATACGCGCTCGTAGCGCAGCCCGAGGTTGACGGGGAAACCTGGGAAAATATAGCCGACGGACAGCCCGGTGGATGGGCCGGAGACCTTTTGGTCGATGGGATTCCCGTTGGCATCGGTGATCTGGTTACCATAGGCATCGACCTTAATGATATCGGAGCCGCCGAAGGTATAGCCTACGTTTGGTTCGAGATAGAAACCGGTTCCGGTAAAGTTCTTGGTGGTCATTCGTCCGAATTCCAATTGGGCTTGCGAGGCTAGGCAAAGGGTGGTGGAGAGGGAAATAAGGAGCAAGGTTTTGAGTGAGGGGGTCATGGCTAACGAATTATGTCATAAATTAATATTAAAAATTCAAATGGGCAATTTCAATACGGATAAAGCTCCGCGTATGAGCCAGGTATTTCCGCAGGCGGTTATCGCCGATACATTCATTTTCCTGTCGGGTACTCCGGGTTATGACCTCCAAACGGGGAAGGTGATCAGCGATGATTTTGAAGCGCAGGCAAGGCAAAGCTTTCAAAATATCAAAATTATTTTGGAGGAGGCGGGAAGCAGTTTAGGAAAAGTCGTAAAGACGACCGTTTTCATGGTCGCGGGGAATGATTTCGGTATTGTGAATAAGGTGTATACGGAATTCTTTCCGGAAAACCCACCGGCACGGAGCACGCCCCAGGTCATGCCTTTTCCTGCGG
The DNA here is from genome assembly GCA_964544695.1 of uncultured Chitinophagaceae bacterium. Classification (GTDB taxonomy): domain Bacteria; phylum Bacteroidota; class Bacteroidia; order Chitinophagales; family Chitinophagaceae; genus Dinghuibacter. The sequence goes on along the minus strand of CAZJDB010000194.1, from coordinate 27 downwards.
GGATTTTGATCTCGGTGGAATGCATAG
>CAZJDB010000193.1:0-16772 GCA_964544695.1 uncultured Chitinophagaceae bacterium | reverse complement strand
CCTTCAACCACACCGCCGTCAGCTCCGCCTGGCGCTGAGTATTCGGGATACGCAGGAACTTCACCGTACCATCGTACAGCGTTCGGAAAGTCTCCGGGAGGATGGAAATGCCGAGCCCGCTTTCCACCAACTTCACAATCGTATGTCCGTGCGTGGACTCGTGCGCAATATGCGGATGCAACCCCGCCTCTTCGCAGATACCCAGGATATGTTCATGATAAAGCTCCCCGTCATGGCGAGGCGGAAGTATAAAGCGTTCGGACGCCACCTCGCGCAAATCACGCAGCACGTCCAAAGAATGCACCAACGGCAATACCAGGTAAAAGGGCTCTCTCCAAACCAACCGCGTTTCAAGGGATGGCCCTGGTGGTGGATTGCGCAGGAACCCCATATCCAATTGCCGGGACAGGATGGCTTCCAGTTGCATGGAACTGGTCATTTCGGATAGGTACGTCTGGATCCTGGGGTAGTTTTCGCTCAGGGTGGGCAGGATGAGGGGAAGCACCGTGTTGACGCAGGAGCCCGTATAACCGATGCGAAGCTCCCCTTCCAGGCCTTCCGCCACGAGGCGTACCGAATGGGCGATTTCCCGGAATTGGGACAGCAGGGGTGCGGTCGCATCCCGCAAATAGGCTCCCGCTGGGGTCAGGGATACGTTCCGTTGGTCGCGCTCCAGCAGCAATACCCCCAGCTCCTCCTCCAGGGCCTTGACCTGGCGGCTCAAAGCCGGCTGAGCGATAAACAACTTTTGAGCTGCCTTCTTGAAGTGCAGTTCAGCGGCCACCGCCTGGAAATACGTCAATTGTCTGATGTCCATACAACGCCCCCGGACCTCGCACCTCTGGCAGAGGATTGATGCCGATTTGTTATCAATCAAACCTAAAAATAGTATATATCTGTATCAATCCAATGCGCTAATTTGTGCCGTCTGGCCCGCCGCAGGCGCACCCACAGGTCCTATGAGCTATAACTATTTACCACTAGACGAACGTTGGCTAAGTTTCGAGCAGATCTCCGCGCTCCTGGAGTACACCCAACAATTGTCCATCACCTTTGGCGCCCACGAAAAAATCGTCACTTGCCGGGATTACCTGGACAATCTGGAAAAAGGGGGGAAACTGTTTTACGGAATCAATACGGGTTTCGGGTTTCTTCAAAACGTACGCATCGACCCTGGTCAGACGGAACAATTGCAATACAACCTCCTGGTGTCCCACGCCTGCGGCTTGGGAGAACCGGTGCCCGCGCCCATCGTGCGGCTCATGCTGGCCTTCAAGATCAAATCCCTGAGCTACGGCCATTCGGGTGTTCAAATAAATACCGTTAAGCGCCTCCTCGATTTTTATAACCAGGACTTCCTTCCTGTGGTGTATACCCAGGGTTCCCTGGGTGCCAGCGGGGACCTGGCCCCCTTGAGCCACCTTTGCCTGCCATTATTGGGACTTGGAGAGCTGAGCGTCGGCGGTGCGCGCCATCCGGCCGCCGAGGTGCTGTCTGCACAGGGTTGGGCACCCATCCGCCTGCGCAGTAAAGAGGGGCTCGCCCTCATCAACGGGACCCAGTTCATGAGCGCTTACGGAATGTACATCCTATACAGGGCTCAACGCCTGCTGGAATGGGCCGACCTGATCGCCGCGCTGTCCCTGGATGGCTTCGATTGCAGCCTCGAGCCCTTTCACGAAAAGATTCAAGCCATCCGCCCGCACCCGGGCCAGGTGGCTACGGCCGCTATCATTCGGGAATACCTGAAGGGAAGCGATATTACGGGTCGCACCAAGGCGCAGGTACAGGATCCCTATTCCTTCCGCTGTATTCCCCAGGTGCACGGGGCTTCCAAAGGTGTCGCCGGTCATGTGCGCGGGGTTTTCCTCACCGAAGTCAACTCCGTCACGGACAATCCGAATATATTCCCCGAAGAAGATTTGATCCTCAGCGGGGGAAACTTTCATGGACAACCTTTGGCACTGGCCCTGGACTATCTCTCCCTGGCGCTGGCGGAAATGGGCAGCATCAGCGAAAGACGCGTATTCCAACTGCTGAGCGGCCAAAGGGGGTTGCCCCTCTTCCTGGTCAAGGATCCCGGCCTCCATTCCGGGCTGATGATCCCTCAATACACCGCCGCGGGGATCGTCAGCGAAAACAAGCAATGGTGCACCCCCGCTTCGATCGATTCCATCACTTCTTCCAATGGTCAGGAGGACCACGTGAGCATGGGTGCGAATGCGGCCACCAAGTGCTACCGGGTCCTGGAGAATGTGGAAAAGGTCCTGGCCATCGAACTCCTTTGCGCGGCTCAGGCCTTGGATTTCCGGAGGCCCCTCCGCAGTTCGGAAACCGTGGAAGCGCTGGTGGGCGCTTTCCGCGACATGGTCCCCTTCGGGGCTAAAGACCGCATTTGGCATGACGACATGGTCAAGGCGCATAATTTCATGCACACCTATAAAGTATCCCAATTATGAGCACCTTCTTAGAACGCTACGCCTCCCATCCCCACTATGAGGCCCCCAGGGGCACCACCCTCAACGCGCGTAGCTGGCAAACCGAAGCACCGCTTCGCATGCTCCTCAACAACCTGGACGCAGAAGTCGCAGAAAACCCGGCGGAGCTCGTCGTATACGGTGGCATCGGGCAGGCAGCCCGGGATCAGGATAGCCTGAAAAAGATCATCCAAATCTTGTTAGAACTCGACGAAGATCATTCCCTGCTGGTGCAGAGCGGAAAGCCCGTGGGCATCGTCCGCTCGCATCCCATGGCGCCCCGGGTGCTCATCGCCAACAGCAACCTCGTGCCTCATTGGGCCACATGGGAGCACTTCAATGCACTGCGTGCGCGCGGGCTCATGATGTTTGGTCAAATGACGGCCGGTTCCTGGATATACATAGGCACCCAGGGTATCCTCCAGGGCACGTACGAGACCTTTGCGGCCTGCGGACGCCAGCACTTCGGGGGCAGCCTTAAGGGAAGACTCCTGGTCACCGCGGGCCTGGGAGGCATGGGCGGCGCCCAGCCCCTGGCCGCTACGCTCGCGGGCGCCGCTTTCCTGGGTATAGACGTGGATCCCAGCCGCATTCAAAAGCGCCTGGATACCCGATACATCGATCGCATGACTACGAACTATAGCGAAGCCCTGCAGTGGGTCCTGGAAGCCAAGGCGTCCGGGACCCCACTGTCAGTGGGCCTTGTGGGAGATGCAGGGGATGTCCTGGCGCGCCTCCGCGAAGACGGCATCGTCCCCGATGTTTTGACCGATCAAACTTCCGCGCACGACCCCTTGAACGGATACATTCCACACGGACTAAGCCTCGAAGAAGCAAAAGACCTGCGCAAAGAAGATCCCGCCGATTACCAACGCCGCTCGATTGCTTCCATGGCCCGCCACGTTCGCCTCATGCTGTCCATGCAGTCAGCGGGTTCGGTGGTCTTCGATTATGGAAATAACATCCGCGAATTTGCCCGCCAGGGTGGGGTAGAAGAGGCCTTTGATTTCCCAGGCTTCGTCCCTGCGTATATCCGTCCCCTGTTTTGCGAAGGGAAAGGACCCTTCCGTTGGGTGGCGCTTAGCGGCGATCCTGAAGATATTTATACCACCGACGCCGCGCTGATGGAAGCGTTCCCCGAAAACGAGCACCTCAAACACTGGCTCACTGAAGCCCGCGCCAAGATCGCCTTCCAGGGCCTCCCTGCCCGTATTTGCTGGCTGGGAATGGGAGAAAGGGAAAAGGCGGGGTTGCTCTTCAACGACCTGGTCCGAACCGGGCGCGTCAAGGCGCCCATCGTCATCGGAAGGGACCACCTCGATTGCGGTTCGGTGGCCAGCCCCAACCGGGAAACCGAAGATATGGCCGATGGCAGCGATGCCGTCAGCGATTGGGCCCTCCTCAACCTGATGGGCAATACCGCGGGAGGCGCCACCTGGGTGTCCTTCCACCATGGAGGTGGCGTAGGCATGGGCTTTTCCCAGCACGCCGGCATGGTGATCCTCGCCGATGGTACGGACCGTGCGGATGCCTGCCTTCGCCGCGTCCTCTACAACGACCCCGCGCTGGGCATCTTCCGGCATGCTGACGCCGGGTACAGTACCGCGGACCAAATGGCCGAACAATACGGCCTTAAGATATGGTAATTGGCCTACTTTTGCGGCATGCAACAATGGATCCGATGGTACCATAACGGCGTGCACTACCTGCGCGCCAGGCTTTCGAAGATTCAGTACATCATCCTCACCGCTACCCTGGTCGGCTTCGTATCGGGCATCATGGCTATCTTACTGAAAAGTTTGGTGCACCGCGTTGAAAAAGTGGTTCAGGAGTTCAGCCAGCGGGAAATCCTTTTCCTCCTGTTCCCGGCATTAGGCCTCCTGTTGACCACCTGGATCATCCAGCGCTTCTTCAAAGGGCATATCGAAAAGGGGATCGCCATGGTCCTGAAGGCCATCGCCCGGCGCTCGGCTTTCATCCCCGCGCGCAACAATTACATCCATTTCATCACCAGCGCCCTGACGGTAGGGTTCGGTGGGTCCGTGGGCCTGGAATCCCCCATCGTGGCAACGGGCGCGTCCCTCGGGTCTACGCTGGGTCGCCTGGGCCTGCTCAGCTATTCGGAACGCATGCTTATGATCGCCTGCGGAGCGGCCGCGGGCATTTCCGCCGTGTACGACGCCCCCATCGCGGGGGTGATGTTTGCTATAGAGGTGTTGCTGGTGGAAACCGTGGTCAGTTATTTCGTGCCCCTCATCATTGCCGCCGTCGTAGGCGTCCTGTGTTCCAAAATTTATATCGGCGGCGGCAGCCTCCTCAATTTCAGGCTGGCCCAGCATTTCAACTATAACAACGTCCCCTTTTATGTGCTGCTGGGCATTGGGGCTGGCTTCTTATCGCTCTATTACGCCAGAACCTTCCAGGGCGTGGACGGCCGCTTCCATCACTGGAAAAAGAACCCTTACACCAAGGCCATTACCGCGGGGTTGATGCTCGCGGGGATTTTCCTGATTTTTTCCCCGCTCTATGGCGAGGGATATGACAGCGTCAAGCAACTCGCCGACGGCTTTCCCGAGCGTGTCCTGCCCACGGCCGACTGGCTGCATAGATTCAAGCCCGATCTCCTGTTGCTGTTTTTCACCGGATGCATCCTATTCCTGAAACCCATTTCCGCCGCCATCACCATCGGGGGAGGAGGCAACGGCGGGAATTTCGCACCTTCCCTATTCGTTGGCGCTTATTGGGGTTTCTTCTTTTCCAGGCTCGGCAACGTAACCGGTTGGCTTCACCTTCCTGAAAGCAATTTCACCCTGGTGGGCATGGCCGGCGTCCTCAGCGGGGTCATGTACTGTCCCCTGACCGCCATCTTCCTCATTGCCGAGATTACCAACGGCTATGACCTCATGATCCCCCTGATGATCGTTTCCTCCATCGCCTATTTTATCGCCAAGTCCTTCGAGCCCTATTATATGGAGACCAAACAACTGGCCCTCCAGGGTCAGATTTTCACCCACAAGCGCGAACGCAATATCCTGTCCTCCCTGACAATGTCCTCCTTGCTCCAAAAGGATCACCACGTCCTGCACCTCGAGGATTCCTTCGGGGACCTGATCAGTCAACTGGAAACCACGGACAAGAATATATTTGCGGTGCTGGACCCCTCCGAACGCCTTGCCGGGATCATCGAACTCAAGGACATCAAGTCCATGCTCTTCCATCCCGAGCTATACGAACAAACCCAATTGAAAAGCCTCATCAAAAAACCACCTGAAATCCTGACCCTGGATATGGATATGAATCAGGTCATGCACCAGTTCGACCTGACGAACACGTGGTACCTGCCCGTAGTGGATGACAACAAACGCTTCGTAGGTTTCGTCTCGAAGTCCGCCTTGTTTGAAAAATACCGTAACCAGATTGCCCAGCAAAAAGACATATACGAAGAGTGAGCCTGCTGGTACATAATATCGGCCTGCTGGCCGGGGTCCGCAAGGACAGCCACCTCCTGCGCGGCGCAAGCCTTGCCGAGGTGCCCACACTCTCGAACGCCTGGATTCGCATCGAAAATGGGCGAATCGCGGGATACGGCACCGGCGCGCCCGACGCAGGCACACCCGCGCCCGCCGCCTCCGCCCCCGCCGACCCCGCACCTGCGCCCGCCGCCTCCGCGCCCGGCGCCCCCGAACATGCGCCCGGCGCCGCCGCGCCCGCCGCCGCCCCCGCCGCCCCCGCCGCCGCCTCCGGCGCCCCCCGCACCCTCGACGCCGGCGGCGCCACCGTCCTCCCATGCTGGTGCGACTCCCACACCCATATCGTCTTTGCAGGCAGCCGCGAAACCGAATTCGTCGACAAACTGAAAGGCCTCTCCTACGCCGACATTGCCGCCAAAGGGGGCGGCATCCTCAGCTCTGCGCGCCGCCTTGCCGAAACCCCCGAGGACGAACTCTACCAAAAAGCCTGGAACCGCCTCGACGACTGCATGAGAATGGGCACCGGCGCCATCGAAATCAAAAGCGGCTACGGACTCAGCCTGGAAGGAGAGCTAAAAATGCTAAGGGTGATCCGCCGCCTGAAAGAAAACGCCCCCATCCCCGTGAAAGCCACCTTCCTGGGCGCCCATGCTATCCCGAGGGAATACGAACGGGAAGCCTACCTCGATCTCATCGAAAGAGAAATGCTTCCCCAAATCGCAAAAGAACGCCTGGCCGATTTCATCGACGTCTTTTGCGAAGAGGGATTTTTCAACACAAATGAAACCGAAAGGATCTGCCGCGCCGGACAATCGCACGGCCTGAAACCAAAAATCCACGCCAACCAGCTCCACCGCTCAGGCGGCGTCCAGACCGGCGTTGCCGTGGGCGCATTGACAGTGGACCACCTGGAAGCCGTAAACATTGAAGAAATCGACTGCCTCGCCAAAAGCAACACCATCCCTACGCTGCTGCCCGGCGCCGCCTTTTTCTTGAGAATGGGTTATCCCCCCGCCCGGGCGATGGCGGATGCGGGTTTGCCCATTGCCCTGGCCAGCGACTACAACCCCGGCTCCTGCCCCAGTGGGAATATGAACCTCGTGGTATCCCTGGCCTGCATTCAAATGAAGCTCCTGCCGGAAGAGGCCATCAATGCCGCTACCCTCAACGGGGCTTATGCCATGGACCTGGGAGAAGAGGTAGGGAGCATCACCGTGGGTAAGCGCGCGAATCTGATTTTTATGCGCCCAATTCCGTCTTTAGCTTATCTTCCCTATTCTTTCGGAAATTCCCAAATCGACAGGGTGATGATCGGCGGGGAATTCCTTGACCCGGGCCATTAAGGGCCCAATAGATAAACGATATGCGCCACTTCCAATTTTTTGACGTTGCAGACGTGCAGCGCGCGACGCGCGCTCGCCGCTACGAGACCAAGCTCGGCGAGCGCATCCACACATTGGCTGCCGATGCGCCGGCACATTGGAAAGAATCCCTGGGAAAAGATCCCGCAAAATACGTCCTCCTGGGCATCCCCGAAGACATCGGGATCAAGGCAAACAATGGCGCAGGGGGCGCGGGTTCCGCGTGGGCTGCCTTCCTGGATGCTTTTCTCAACATCCAAAGTACCGACGCCTTCACCGGGGAAGAAATCCTTCTCCTGGGCGCTTTCAACTTTAAAGACATCAACGACACCATCGAGAAAAATGCCAAAAACAAGGAGGAGGCGCAACAAGCCTACCGACACGCCGTTGCAGGGACCGTCGATGAAGAAGTGGAAGAACTGATAAAGCAAATCACCGCGGTGAAAAAAATTCCCCTGGTCATCGGAGGCGGCCACAACAACGCCTATCCCTTGTTGAAGGGTGCCGCCAAAGGCTGGAAACAATCAGGCAAAAGCGACAAACCCCGCCTCAATGCCATCAATCTCGACGCGCACGCCGATTTCCGTATCGAAGAGGGGCGCCACAGCGGCAACCCCTTCCGCTATGCCATGAACGAAGACTTCCTGGATCGCTACGCCATCATTGGCCTGCATGAGAATTACAACAGCCAAAGCATGATGGATGACCTGTACCAAAACACGCGCATCCAGTATACGACCTACGAGGATATTTTCCTGAGGGGCATCCTCTCTTACGAACAAGCCCTGCAACTGGCTATTACGTTTACCAAAGTTGGCATGACGGGTATTGAACTCGACCTGGATGCCGTGGAACAGGTCCTCAGCAGCGCCCAGACCCCTTGTGGGGTCAGCACCCTCCAGGCCCGCCAGTACTTATGGATGGCTGCCTCCGAGCTGCAGCCGGCGTACCTCCATATTGCCGAGGGCGCCATTAAAACCGAAGACGGCAGGATGTCATCCACCACGGGGAAATTGATCGCCTACCTGGTGAGCGATTTCGTCAAGGGTGGCTCGGGTGTCCAGCCAGCTCGATCATAGACTCCAGTTCGCTCACCGTATTCTCGGTACTCCCGTCGAATCCCACCGCCTTGAAGCGCAGGACCCCGTCCTTGTCGATGATGAACTTGGTAGGAATGCCTTCGACCTTGTAGTGTTCCACCACCTGATTGTCGTTGTCCATCAGTACGTGGAAAGTGTAGGGGGACTGCTTGATGAAGTCGATCGCGTTCTTTTTCTTATCGTCCACATTTTCCCAGGTATCGATGAACAGCAAGACCACGTTCTTGTCTTCCTTGTGCTTGTTCACGATCTGCTGCATGGCGGGAAAGGAAGCCTTGCAAGGTCCACACCACGTGGCCCAGAAATCCAGGATGACCGTTTTCCCGCGAAGACTGTCCATGGATACTTGCTTCCCCTCCAGGTCCCGCAGGACAAAGCCGCCCGCAGGCTCGTTCAGGATGGTCTTGACCATTTCGGCCTGCTTGGTCGCCTTGGCCTGGGCCTCCAGCACCGCCAGGGCCTGTTCGCCTTTCTTCCCCTTCAACCGGACAAACTGCGCGTTCATCGGGGAATCCGATTTACCCTTGGCGATATAATCGGACAAGGAAGCCAGGACTTTGGAGGGTTTCTCCACCTTTTCCATGATCATGTGGTATCGCTCCACGATATCGGCCGTAGGGTCTTCGCTGGCCTTCAGGGATAGCGTTTCATAAGACAGGGCCTCGGCGTATTTACCGGATTTGTACATCAGGAAGGCATAGGTGTCGGCATACAGTGCGTAGTTGCTTTCCAGCTCCTTTTTAAAATGGGCGCTGGTTACATAATAGGGCTTCTCTTCTCCCGAGACTTCTATGGCTTTCAGGGTGTCCAGGGATGCTGCAGACAGGCGTAAGGCCTCGGATATATACTGATTCTTCAGGCAGGCATACCAAGCGATATTGTTATACAAGCCGGCGAGTTCCAGGCCGTGCATCCCTGACGGGATGACCCGAACCGCATTCGGTAGGTCTCCTGCCAGTGCATACGTTCCCGACCGTATTTGTACCATATTCGAATAATAGGGGGAAGAAGGAAGCGTATCTCCGGGATGCGCCTTCAGGAAGCCTGCAATGAGCGCCAGCTTTGCATCGATGTCCTTTTCCGCACTTAAATCCCTTTCCAGGTTGTATCTCAGCCATTCACCGTCCGGAAATTTTGTGTTCCGCAGGTTGGTCAGCAGTTCCGACAGGGCCTTGTTTTTCACCCGCGCGGCGGTACTGCTGGCTACGATATAGTCTTGTTCTGTTGCGTCCGCCCTCAGGGGAAGCGAAGCCAAATCATGAAGGACAAGGGCCGTGTCCTTGAGGTACATATCGTAAGCGATCTTATCGCCGAAGTTCTTAAGGCCGGCCCCAACCGCGTCGTAATAAGCCTTTCGGAAAGCATCGGATTTATCCTTGTCCGCATTCATCCCGAACAGGTATTTACCCGAATTGGAGTAGGCAAAGTACAGGGCATAATTGCCCTGGGGAATGGGATCGCCCGTCGATGCATAACAAAGTGACGGTATCGCCGCTGCGTACTTTCCCGAAGGATCCGTCAGGAATGCAATGAACCCCACCGCCGTATCCGGCAGGGTAACGGTGGATGTCCACGCATCTCCGCTTCTGAACAAAACAAGGTCGGCGACCGCGAAACCCGCTTTTGCATTAAAAATCGCGATGCCCCCCGAAATGCTGGATTGACCCGCAAATACCGGGTTCCGCGGGCTGAAGGTAATACGAAGGGATTCGCCGGGGTGGGGTGTGGCCGGGCTGAGGGTCAGCGAATCGGTTTGAGCCTTGGCGCGGCCCATGGCGAATACACACAGGAGGATAAGCAAGTGTTTCATAGAACTAAGTGTTTAGTGATACTAATATACTAAAAATGTATCCCAATATTCACATACCCCAGCACCACCTGGCTTTGTTCGCTATACATCAAACTGAACTCGATAGGTCCAATGGGGCTGTCATACCCGAGGGAAAGGGCGGATCCCGATAGGAATGAGGGGGGAACCAGCCTGTCGCGGACGTTCAGGAAATTATACAATCCCACGTTTTCCCGGGCCGTCAGGTAGAGCAGGGGATATACCTCGTAGCGGTAGCCCAGGCCGAGGGTTCCGATCGAGGAAGTATTGATGGTGCCTTCCGCGAGCCCGGCGAAGGTGATCTGGTTGTGGAACTGATCCGTCAGGCCTCCCACCAGGAAGTCGTTCACCCGGGTCACCTGGTACCGGAAATTAATACCCGATTGCGCCTCCCAGAACAGGGTGCTTTTCTTGCCCAGGGGGACGTAATGGATCGCATCCAGCAAAACACGCGAATAATCCTTGGCGCCCTGATTCAGCGAATCGGCATTGACGGGGGCCCCGTTTTCCGTGATCTTGAAGGCCGGAGACTGCCCGTAGGTGATATCATATTCGGCGTCCAGTTTGATCCCCGTGCGCGGGTAGTCCCAGCGATCCAGGGTATTGAGCTGGAAATACGGGTAGGAGGTGAAGAAATTATCCCTCCCCCGGATTTCCAGGGGGAAGGGCAACAGGGGCCAAAGCTCGGTGTTTTCAAAGCGCGTGCCCAGGCCCATGGCGACGATCCGGTTGACCGAACGCTGGATGCGGAGGTCCTCGACGTCGTAATTGTTGCGGTAAAGTCCGTCTTTGCGGAAGTTAGTGTAGGTGTTGTATTCGGGGCCCTCGTATTGGGCGCTTAGGATCAGGGCTGTCTGGTTATGCCTTCCAAAATACTGCAGGTGTTCACCCCGCACGCGGAAGGTCTCCCCGATATTGGCCGTAACCAGGTCCCGGGAATTCTTGGTGAAATAGTTTCGGCTCGTCAGGTTCACAAGCAGGGACGCCCCCGTGAAGATGTTATAATGGATGCCTAGTTTGGCCTCGGTGGTCGGATTTTCAGAGGCCTTGAATACCAGCGTGGCCGTCCCGTCCTGATTGGGCTCCAGGAAATAATATACCTTTCTGTAGTAGCGCGTACCATAGATGCGTCGGGCCATCAGCGTAATCTCCCGGGCTGTATACAAGCCGGGCCCCTTATAGGCCAGCATGTCCACGAAGAAAGTGGAATCGGTCTTGGTCAGCCCTTCGATGCGGATTTGGGTGATGCGTACCGAATCCACGCGGGGCAAGCGATCCAGGGTGTCGGGTTCGGGCCCGTAAATCTGGTCGAGGGAATCCTTCATGCGTTTGATGACCGGGTAGAACTGCCGCCCTTTTGCGATCCCCATGTCAATGATCTCGTCGGCGTGTCCGAAGCTGCCCGCGTTGTACCCATCCATGGGGTGATAAATATATATATTCGTCTGGGCCTGCTGCTGCGCGTCATCCCGGGCTTCCTGGAAGAAAGCGATCTGAAGGAGGACCTGCACCACGTTATTGATTTTCTGGGTCGGAAGGAGTCCGTTCGATACACTGCTGCCGATCACCAGGTCTGCCCCCAGGTCCTTCACTTCCTGCACGGGAAAATTCCGGACCACGCCCCCGTCCACCAGCATCACCGAATCGATCCGGACCGCCGTGAACAGTGAGGGTATGGCCATGCTTGAGCGGATGGCCTCTACGAGCTCCCCCTTGTCCAGGACGACGATAGCGCCCGTTGAAATATTGGTGGCGATGCATTCAAAGGGAATGGACAGCTTCCTGAAGTCTTTGGTTTGGTAAACAGGGTAAAACATCTCGCTGAACATCAGCCATAGTTCTTCGGCTTCCAGGAGGCCCGTGGGCAAGTGGAAGTTATGGTTGACCCACGGCAGTTCCAGGGCGTACTTCCCGTATTCGTTCTTTTCCTCCATCTTGAGGCTGCTGAGACTGGTGGAGTTGCTCAGCAGGCTGCTCCAGTTGATGATCCTGGAAAGCTTTTCCAGCGTATCGGCGGAGTATCCCGCGGCGTAAAGGCCGCCGATGATGCTGCCCATGCTGGTCCCCGTAATGGCATCCACCTTCAGGCCCGCAGAGTCGATGGCTTTCAGGATGCCGATGTGTGCCAGCCCTTTGGCTCCACCCCCACTGAGGGTGACGCCTATTTTGGGGCGTACGTGCCTGGCTTCCCGGGCCTTGATCACCGTATCCTGAACCAGGTGTGTCGTATCCTGTGCCGCGAGTGACAGGCTATAACAAAGGCAGCAAAGAAGGGACAGGACCCGGAGGGCGAATTTCATATGCACTAAAATAACGGAAATCGGCGAGCCTTCGCTTGCCAGTCCCATCGGCGCGCCGCGCTCCAACACAGAGTGCCGCGCCGCCGGCCAGGCAGAACCCCAAGCGTGGCCCTGCTTACCGGCGAGCCTAGCAGCACTACTATCCGCCCATCTCACGGCGGGACTGCTTCACGAGTACCCGCTTTTCTTTCATATCCTTCACAATCTGGCGGCTATAAGAATCCGCCAGGTCATGGGCGGAACTTGGATCGAATGATTTGCTTTGGACGGAGTACAGCACCTTATCGGTGCCCACGTCATAGAAATTGGTTTCCCAGGAATAGTGGACGTCGTTGCGGATATATCCGGGGCTGTAATAACCACCTCCCCAGCCCCAACCCCAGCCCCAGGGACTGGGGTAGATCATGCCGGGCACGTATTGACGCGTCCTGGATTGGTTGATTTGTGAAATCGTGATGAGTCCGTCCCCGTTAGCGCCCTTGACTTTGCCGAGACTGGCCTGTTCGCTCAGGCCCTGCAGGGCAGCGGGACCGAATTCCTGGAGGGCCGACACGGCGTTATAACCGTTGCGCCTCAGTTGCTCCGCCATGCTATTTTCCATGGCCTGACGGATGTTGCGCTGGGCCGCGGGCACCATGGCCAGCACGACGATTTTGTTGTAATGGACGGGGGGTACGTTGTCGTTCTTCCATGAGGAAGTAATGTGCGTGTTGGAACACGCTGCCAGGACCCCGAGCAACAAAATCCAGGAGTTCTTCATATGTACTTAGACCAAAAAAAGAGCCCTGAGGTTAAAACCCCAGGGCTAAATAACAAAACTTTAAATGAGTTGGAGCGCAACCGCTTACGCTCCAATTAAAGCACCGCTACAGATTTGCTACTAAATAAACTTCATTATTCAGGTAAGGACCTCCCGGATAGGTAGCCGAATAATCGAGGTTTACCCAATATTCCCCATTGTGGGTATGATAATAAATTTTATCTACATGTTGGTCCGCGAACAGGGTCCTGACGGCCTCCTGGAAAACCTGGAAGTCAGCCTTGGAACCCACGAACAGTTCAGGGTACATATGGTCTTTAATAATAACCACCCTGGTTTGAGCCCCGATAGACTCCATGCAGGAACCCATCAGGAGAGCGTGGTCGTCGCAGTCCCCACCCAGACCATTTTGAATGGTTTCCTTGGGGGTAGCGTAGTATTCGTTGTCCTTGGGATCGGGAACGTATTTGAAATGGCTGTTGATGTATTTGAAGAGGGACAGCTCCCGGGCTACCTGGTGGTATTTGTCGAAAGCCTCATCGAAGCTTTCCAGGGAGTGCTTTACGGAGAAGTTGCGCACCAGGGGGTCTTGGAAATTAGCTTTAGAGCGCAGGGTATCAGCGAGTTCGCTACGGCTATCCCCCCACAGGTCGGGCATCACATTCAGGGAAGAAATTTCCTTTTGGTCCCTCGTATTCCAACTCCCGGTAACCCAGTTGCGGTAATCGTGTACCGCGTTTTCCAGGGTGTACCCCTTGGAGAACTGGTTAAATATTAAAAGCGCCATTAATAAGAGGGTGGCGGGCATGACCACAGGCCTGCATAAGTCCATGAGGATCCGGATGATCGTGAGGGCCATCAGGAAGGCGAAAACGATGGATACATTAAAGCTTCTGATTTCTAAAACTGGCAGGAAGCGATTGATTAACAATCCCAAAGGGAGGATGGCGATGAAGCCAAAAGTTTCCGAAAGGAAGACCTTACTGTTCTCATAAAGGGCATTGGACGGTTTCATAGCGGTTCTTCTTTAATTTGGATAAGCGGATTGGATTGGCTGATTAGGTAAGGTTAATTACCCGTTAATGAATATACGAACTTTATTTAGAGATGGATTCATTCGCATAACTTTTTATTAACAGATGAGGAAGTTACATCGCCAATCCCGCAAGCTTACGGCCAAAAATCCCCGTAGAACTACGATGTTCACGTCTGTTAGTAATAAAAAGGGGGGTGTAAATCGGCCATTTATTAATTTGCGGACCATATTCTATTGAAAGCATGGCAGAAAAGGACCTATTTAATTACACCGAGGACTCCATTAAATCACTGGATTGGAGAGAGCATATCCGCCTGCGGCCCGGGATGTACATTGGCAAATTGGGGGATGGAACCAGCCCGGATGACGGGATTTACGTCTTGTTGAAGGAGGTGCTGGACAATAGCGTGGACGAATATACCATGGGTTATGGTAAGCAGATTGACCTGACTATCAATGGAAAGGTGGTGATGGTCCGGGACTTTGGCCGGGGCATCCCCCTGGGGAAAGTCGTAGATGTGGTCTCAAAAATCAATACGGGAGCCAAATACGACAGCCAGGCCTTCCAGAAGTCGGTTGGTTTGAATGGGGTGGGTACCAAAGCGGTAAATGCCCTCAGCAGTCACTTCAGGGTACAGAGTATCCGGGATGGCAAATCCAAAATTGCCGAATTCGAGCGTGGGATCCTGACCAAGGACGCCAAGGAAGCTAAAACCGAGGAAGCCAATGGAACCGTGGTCACCTTTATACCCGACGAAACGGTCTTCAAGAACTACCACTACGTTCAGGATTACCTGGAAAACCAGTTATGGAATTACTGCTACCTCAACGCAGGCCTGGTCATCGATCTCAACGGGAAAAAATTCGTAAGCAAAAACGGGCTTCTGGACCTGCTGGGGCGTAAAACCAACCCCGACGAAATCCGCTATCCCATCATCCACCTCAAGGGAAATGATATTGAAATGGCCCTCACCCACAACAACGACTACGGGGAGGACATTTATTCCTTTGTGAACGGCCAATACACTACCCAGGGGGGCACCCACCAGCAGGCTTTCCGGGAGGGCTTCGTCAAGACCATCCGTGACTTTTATAAGAAGGATTACGATGTCACCGACATCCGCCAAAGCATCGTTGCGGCCGTTTCGGTCCGGGTCCAGGAGCCCGTCTTTGAATCCCAGACCAAGACCAAGCTGGGCTCGCTCAATATATTCGAGAACGGGCCCAGCATGAAGAATTTCATCGGTGACTTCATGGCCAAGGCCCTGGACGACTACCTGCACAAGAACCCCAGCACCGCCGAAGCCCTGAAGAAGCGCATCGAACAAAGCGAACGCGAGCGGAAGGAACTGGCTGGAATCAAAAAGTTGGCCAACGAAAGGGCTAAAAAAGCCAACCTCCATAACAAGAAGCTCCGGGACTGTCGCATCCACCTGGACGACGAACCGCCGTCCAAAGGCAAGGAGGAGTTTTTGGAAAGGGTAGGACAAACCACCATTTTCATCACCGAGGGCGATTCTGCCAGCGGCTCCATCACCAAATCCCGGGATGTCGAAAGCCAGGCCGTTTTTTCCCTGAGGGGCAAGCCCCTGAACTGCTATGGGCTGACCAAGAAGGTGGTGTACGAAAACGAGGAATTCAACCTCCTCCAACACGCCCTCAATATCGAAGAAGGCCTGGAAGGGCTCCGCTATAACCGCATCGTCATTGCCACGGATGCCGACGTGGATGGGATGCATATACGTCTCCTGATGATGACCTTTTATCTCCAATTCTTCCCCGACCTGGTGAAAAGAGGCCACGTATTCATACTCGAAACGCCCCTGTTCCGCGTGCGCAACAAGCAGGAGACCATTTATTGCTACGACGAAACCGAAAAGCAGGCTGCCATCAAAAAACTGGGCAGCAAGCCCGAGATCACGCGCTTCAAAGGGCTGGGGGAAATCTCCCCGGACGAGTTCGGGCGCTTCATCGGCGCAGATATGCGCCTCCAGCCCGTCCTCCTGGAGGATGGAGACCATATCCAGGCGTTGCTGGAATATTACATGGGTAAGAACACCATGGAACGTCAGGAATTCATCATTCAAAACCTGCGCGTGGAAGTTGACCTCACGGAAGAAGAAGCATGATTCATATCGTTTTTCAACCCGCGGACGCCAGCGTTTTGCGTGCCGCCATGGAACTGGAACCGGCCATCTCAGGGCCGGTCCTTCAAATCAGGGATGACTATGCGGTGGGACCACTGGAAGGCCAGTCCCGCCTCGAATGGTGGATGTCCATCGGAGCCCCGGCTCCGCAAGAGCCGGTCGACGACGATGCCACCGTGCGCTCCCTGCCGGAAGGCGAAGACCTCTGGATTTGGATGGCCCAGAATGCCCACGACGTTTGCGGCTACTATTGGCTCATCAGCCGCCTCAAAGCCAACCGGGGCACCGTGCAG